>JAHRXD010000078.1 GCA_019104825.1 Comamonas sp. | reverse complement strand
GCTGTCCTTCATCGTGGTGCCGCTGCTGGCCCCGGTGGCCGAAAAGCTGGGCATCGACCTGGTGTGGTTCGGCGTGCTGCTGGCGATCAACATGCAGACTTCCTTCATGCACCCGCCCTTCGGTTTCGCCCTGTTCTACCTGCGCTCCGTTGCGCCGGACAAGGAATACACCGACAAGGTCACCCGCCAGCGCATTGCGCCCGTGACCACCACGCAGATCTACATGGGTTCCATCCCCTTCCTGTGCCTGCAACTGATCATGGTGGGCCTGGTTATCGCCTTCCCTGGCATCGTCTCCAGCGGCCTGGATGAAAAGGTCGATTACGACCTGGACGCCATCCGCGAACAAATGGAAGCGAACATGCCGGAGGCGATCGACTTCGACAACCCGTTCATGGATGAAGGCGCCGCCGCCCCCGAAGCAGACGACCCGCTCAAGTCCATGCAGGACGCGCTGGAAGCCCCGGCGGACTAAACCGCCGCCCCACCCCTCTGCAAGAACCCGGCCCCTGGCGCCTCGGCCCAGGGGCTTTTTCATGGATAAAAATTAGTAAAATTTCAAGCGTGATTTTTTATTAGTGACGACCGCTATTTAAGCCGCCTTAACTTACGCGCCATGCCCACCCGCGACACCTCACAAGACACACAGCCGACGAATCCCAGAATCGGGCGCTACGTGTCGACCGTAGCCTTTGACGAGACCGTCAACGCCTACGTTCCGCCCGCCCTGCCGCCCGAACCACCGCTGGCGCTTTCGGCACAGCTACTACAGCGACTGAGCGAGGCTGACCGGGCGATTGGCCGGCTGGATGGCGTGGCCATGCTACTCCCCGACAAGGCCCTGCTCCTCTACATGTACGTGCGCAAGGAAGCGGTTCTGTCCTCGCAGATCGAAGGCACCCAGTCCACCCTGGACGATCTGCTCCAGTTCGAGAACGCGGCGCTGGCCGGAAAGCCCCTCGACGACATCACCGAGGTGTCCAACTACGTGGACGCGATGATGTATGGGCTGAGTGTCCTGCGTGCCCCGAAAGGATTACCGCTGTGCCTGCGCCTGCTGCGGGACATGCACGCCCGCCTCCTCCAGAAGGGACGCGGGCAAAACAAGAGCCCGGGCGAATTCCGCCGCTCCCAGAACTGGCTTGGGGGTACCCGGCCGGGCAACGCCCACTATGTGCCGCCGCCAGTCAATGAAATGGAGAAGTGCCTGGGAGAGCTTGAACGCTTCCTCCACGACGATGCCGCACTCATCCCGCCGCTCATCAAGGCAGGCTTGCTGCATGTGCAGTTCGAATCCATCCACCCGTTCCTGGATGGCAATGGACGTCTGGGCCGCCTGATGATCGCCCTCTTCCTGGTCGAGAAGAAAATCCTTCACGAGCCACTGCTGTACCTGAGCCTGTACCTCAAAACCCATCGGGAACAGTATTACCGCTTGCTGCAGGACGTCCGGCTGCGGGGGGACTGGGAAACCTGGACGGAATTTTTTCTGACCGGCGTGGCAGAGACCGCCAACAACGCCTATGAGAGCGCGATGCGCATCGTAGCCCTGTTCCAGACCGACAGAGAGCGTATCGCAAGTGGTGGCGAGCAGACCAACTCCATGCTGCGTGTGCATGAGCTGCTGCAAACACATCCGTTTCTCAATGCCGCACAAGCCCAGCAGAGAACCGGCCTCAGTGCGCCGACCGTCAACAAGGCATTCGAAGCGTTGGAGAAGCTTCAAATCGTGGGCGAAATTACCGGCAAACAGCGCGGTCGTGTCTATGCCTATACGGAGTTTCTGAAGATTCTGGAAAGCGGAACCGAGGTTCAACCGCCTGCCCAGTAGCTGGAATGATCCGGCCATACCCACCATGCGCCAACCGATGCGACTGATACGATGGCACGCACTGACCAATGACTTTTTTTGAAATGAAACTTGCGACCTGGAATGTAAATTCTCTGACCGTGCGCCTGCCCCAGGTGCTGGACTGGCTGGCAGCCAACCCCGTCGATGCCCTGGGCTTGCAGGAGCTGAAACTCACCGACGACAAATTCCCCCATCTGGAGCTGGAGGCGGCAGGCTACCAGTGCGTGAGCCACGGCCAGAAAACCTACAACGGCGTGGCCATCCTCTCGCGCCACCCGATCGGCGACGTGGTGCGCAACCTGCCCGATTTCCCGGACGAGCAGGCCCGCGTCATCACCGCCACGCTGGAGACGCCACTGGGGCCGCTGCGGCTGATCAACGCCTATTTCGTCAATGGGCAGGCACCGGGCACAGACAAGTTCGCCTACAAACTGCGCTGGCTGGCCGCGCTGACCGCGTGGGTGCGCAGCCAATTGGCCGCCCACCCGCGCCTGGTGCTGATGGGCGACTTCAACGTCACCCCCGACGACCGCGACACCTTCGACCCCGTGGGCCTGGCCGGGACGATTCACCACACCCCCGAGGAACGCGCCCACTTCCAGGAGCTGCTCGGCCTGGGGCTGCACGACAGCTTCCGCCTGTTCGAGCAGCCGGAAAAAAGCTTTTCCTGGTGGGACTACCGCATGTTGGGCTTCCAGAAAAACCGGGGGATGCGCATCGACCACATCCTGATCGGCGATGCGCTCAAGCCCCAGGCCCGCGCCTGCCACATCGACCGCACGCCGCGCAAGAACAAGCAGCCCAGCGACCATACGCCGGTCGTATTACACCTGGAGAAATAAAAAATAGCTGCTTCCGCTTTACATATAAGGTTTTCACGATGTTTTATCTATAAAAACCTTGTATATAAAGCGGAAGAAGCTATATTTTTTATCCATCCATACCGCCACGCTCTCCTATGCCCACCGCCACTCCCGCTGCCCTCGTCTGGCTGCGCCGTGACCTGCGTTGCGATGACCATAGCGCCCTGTACCACGCGCTGCGCCGCTTTCCGCGGGTCTATTGCGCGTTTGTGTTCGATACCGACATTCTCGATGCCCTGCCCACGCGCTGCGACCGGCGGGTCGAGTTCATCCACGCCAGCGTGGTTGAACTGCACCAGCATCTGCAACAACTGGCCCGGGAAAGCGGCTCGCCCGGGAGCGGACTGATCGTGCGCCACGGCCCGGCCGTGCCGTGCATCGTGCAGTTGGCGCGTGAGCTGGGGGTGCAGGAAGTGCTGGCCAACCGCGACTACGAGCCGGCCGCCATGGCCCGCGACTGCCAAGCGGCCCAGGCATTGCACGCGGCAGGCATCGCCTTCAGCGACTACAAGGACCAGGTGCTGCTGGAAAAAAACGAGGTGCTGACCCGGCAAGGCCAGCCTTTCAGCGTGTTTACACCCTACAAGCGGGCCTGGCTGGAAAAGCTCGATGCGTTTCAACGCACGCCTTACCCGGTGCAGCGTTATGCCCGGCACTTGGCTGCGCTGCCGGACGAAGCCCCCTTGCCCACGCTGCAGGCGCTGGGCTTTATGCCAACCAACCTGCGCACGCTGGCCCTGCCCACCGGGATGAGCGGCGCCCGGCAACTGCTGCAAGACTTTCTGCCGCGCCTGCCGGCTTACCACGAGGCACGCGATTTCCCCGGGCGCAAGGGGGTTTCGTATTTATCGGTGCATCTGCGCTTTGGCACCGTTTCCATCCGCCAACTGGCCGCGCTGGCCGCACGGCAGGCGGCTACCGGCTGCCAGGGGGCGCAGACCTGGCTGTCTGAACTGGCCTGGCGTGACTTTTATTTCATGATTCTGTGGCACCACCCGCAGGTGATCACACAAGCCTTCAGGCCCGAATACGGGCATGTGCAATGGGACGAAGCGCCAGCACTGTGGCAAGCCTGGTGCGAGGCCCGCACGGGCTATCCGCTGGTCGATGCCGCCATGCGCCAGTTGCTGCAAACCGGCTATATGCACAACCGCCTGCGCATGGTGGTGGCGAGTTTTCTGACCAAGGACCTGGGCATCGACTGGCGCCGGGGCGAGCACTTTTTTGCCCGGCATCTCAACGACTACGATCTGGCCGCCAACAACGGGGGCTGGCAGTGGGCTGCCTCGACGGGCTGCGACGCACAACCGTACTTCCGCATCTTCAACCCCGTCACCCAGTCGCAAAAATTCGACCCCGAGGGACGTTTCATCCGCCGCTACCTGCCCGAACTGGCCCACGTACCGGACAAGCACCTGCATTTTCCTGCGGCCATGAAGCCCGCCGAACTGGCCGCCTGCGGACTGCGCCTGGGGGTCGACTACCCGCAGCCCATCGTCGATCACGCCCAGGCACGGACGCGCACCTTGCTGCGGTTTCAGCGCTGATCGCCAGAAAATCTGCGCATCGCCTCGGCAGCCGGCGCTTCCTGGCGGGATCGGGCTAAGAGCGTGTTCACGATCTCCGCGCGGGTGTGCAGTCGCGGACTCGGGCGCTCTGCGGCGTTGCAAATCCTCGCCATAGCACCGCTATGGCTGCGGTCGACGCCTGGCAGATCATCCCGATCCGCTTCCCGCACCCCTCCGCGCAGTTCCGTTGTCCTCCGACTAAGAACGTGTTTACGATCTCCTGAGTAGCAGTGCCAGAAACGCCAAGTGGACGAACTGCAAGCTGGTATTGAGCCATCG
>JAHRXD010000058.1 GCA_019104825.1 Comamonas sp. | reverse complement strand
GTGAACGTGGTGGATCAAAAAATCCCCACCGCCCTGCCAGAAAACGGCTTGCAGGGCACGGCGGAACTGCGCTGGGGCAGCGCCGCCAACGAGCGCGCGGGCGTGGTGGGCCTGACCGCCGGCAAGGGGCCGCTGGCCCTGCGCGTGGAAGGGGCCAGCCGCCGTGCGGGGGATTACCGCGTGGGTTCCGGCTGGTCGGGCGGGCGCAAGGTGGACGGCAGCTTCAACGAGACGGACACCGGCAGCATTGGCCTGTCGTGGATTGGCAGCGCCGGCTACCTGGGCCTGGCCTACACCCGCCAGCAGGCCCAGTACGGGCTGCCCGGCCACACGCATGGATTTGAGGACTGCCATACCCACGGGCTGGGCGCGAACATGCACCTGCATTGCGGCGGCCATGGCCATGCTGACCATGATGATCATGACCACGACGAGCACGATCACGACCATGACCACAGCGTGCCCGTGGTGGACATGACCAGCCACCGCTGGGATGTGCGCGGGCAATGGAACGCGCCGCTGCAAGGCATCGAAGCCGTGCGCCTGCGGGCCAGCCACACCCGCTATGGGCACGATGAGATTGAGGGCGATGCCGTCGCCACCCGCTTTCGCAACCGGGCCCACGATGTGCGGGTGGAGGTGCAGCACGCCCCCCTGGCCGGTTGGCGCGGCGTGTGGGGCCTGAGCACCGGGCAGCGCCAGTTCAGCGCCGATGGTGAGGAAGCCTACGTGCAGCCCACCGACACCCGCCGCCTGGGCC
The DNA here is from genome assembly GCA_019104825.1 of Comamonas sp. Classification (GTDB taxonomy): domain Bacteria; phylum Pseudomonadota; class Gammaproteobacteria; order Burkholderiales; family Burkholderiaceae_C; genus Comamonas; species Comamonas nitrativorans. The sequence continues at coordinate 2,257 of JAHRXD010000058.1, read as the reverse complement.
TGTTCCTGCTGGAGGAATACACGCTGGGCGACTGGCGCTTTCAGGCCGCGCTGCGCCACGACCGCCAGCGCGTGCAGGCGCAGCATGCGGCACAAGAGCGCAAGCACCACGGCACCTCGGCCTCGGTGGGGGCCGTGTGGCGCTTTACGCCTGGCTACCAGGCCAGCGCCGCGTTCAGCCGCGCCCAGCGCATGCCCACGGCCGAAGAGCTGTACGCCAACGGCCTGCACATGGCCACCAGCACGCTGGAAAAGGGCAACCCGAACCTGAAGAAGGAAACCAGCCAGGCGCTGGAGTTGGGCCTGGGCAAGACGGCGGGCCGCACGACGTGGAAGCTCAATGGCTACCACTACCGCATTCAGGGCTACATCTACGGCCAGACGCTGGATGAGCACGAGGGCCTGCAACTGCTGCAGTACAGCCAGCGCGATGCGCGCTTCACCGGCCTGGAAGCTTCGGTGCGCCAGGCGCTGGGCCGGCACCTGGGCCTTGGCCTGTGGGGGGATGTGGTGCGCGCCCAGCTGGCCGATGGCGGCGGCCCTCTGCCGCGCATCCCGGCGGCCCGTGTCGGTGTGCGGCTGGACACCAGCTGGCAGGGCTGGGAAGGGCAGGCCGAGTGGGTGCAGGTGGCCCGCCAGACGCGCACCGCCGCCTATGAAACCCGCACTGGTGGCTACGGTATGTTGAATTTGAGTGTGTACAAAGCCATCGACGGCACGCCGTGGAGCGTGTACCTGAAGGGCGAGAACCTGACCAACCGCCTGGGGCTGGCGCACACCTCGTTCATCAAGAATGTGGCCCCGCTCAAGGGCCGCAATGTGACGCTGGGCTTGCAAGCGCGTTTCTAATTGGATGTGATCATTGAAAACATAGCTTCTTGCGCTTGATGTAAAAAGGGTTTTAGGTATAAAACTACCTAAAACCCTTTATTTATCAGCGCGTAAAGCTATTTTTTATACTTTTTTGGGTGGTTTCAAGCCTCAGCGGCCTGGGTCAGCTGCTCGATGGCTTCGCTCAATTCCAACCAACGTTCCTCACTGGCATCGAGTTCATCGCCCACGGCTTTCAGGCGTTTGCCCGCTTCGGCAATGTCTGCCGGGGGCAGGGGGGTGGCCAGTTTTTCTTCCAGGGCGGCTTTTTCTGCCCCCAGTTGCGCCATGCGGGTGTCGATTTTTTCCAACTCTTTTTTCAGCGGTTTGGTCTTTTCGGCCAGTGCTTGGCGGGCCTGGGCGGCCAGGCGGCGTGCTTCGCGTGGGTCGATGGTGGGGGCGGTCGGCGCGGTCAGGGGGTCTGCTGGCAGCAAGGCGGCGGCATCGGCGGCCTTGGCTGCTTCGCGCAGGCGGCGCGATTCTTCCAGCAGGTAGCGCTGGTAGTCGTCCAAGTCGCCGTCGAAGGTGCCGACCTGCCCGCGCCCAACCAGCCAAAAATCATCGGCCACGGCCCGCAGCAAATGCCGGTCGTGGCTGACCAGCAGCACGGTGCCGTCAAAGTCGTTCAGCGCCATGGCCAGGGCCTCGCGCGTGGGCAGGTCGAGGTGGTTGGTGGGCTCGTCCAGCAGCAGCAGGTTGGGGCGTTGCCAGACGATCATGGCCAGCACCAGCCGGGCTTTTTCGCCGCCGCTCATGCTGCCCACGCTTTGCGTGACCATGTCGCCGCTGAAGTTAAAGCTGCCCAGCCAGTTGCGCAAATCCTGCTCGCGGCTGGCCGCTGGGGCATCGGCCCCCAGGTCGCGCGCCAGGCGCACCATGTGTTGCAGCGGGTGCTCGTCGGGGCGCAGCACGTCCAGCTCTTGCTGGGCAAAGTAGCCAATGCGCAGGCCTTTGCCCTCGGTCAGCTTGCCTGCCAGCGGCTGCAGCTCGCGGGCAATGGTTTTGACCAGCGTTGATTTGCCCTGGCCGTTGGCCCCCAAAATGCCGATGCGCTGCCCGGCCAGCACGGTGCGGCTTACGCCCTGCAAGATGGTGGTGCTGGTGCCCGCTTCGCTGGTGTAGCCAAAGGCGGCATCGCTGATGGCCAGCATGGGGTTGGGCAGGTTGGCCGGCTCTTGAAAAGCAAAGGTGAAATCGGCGCTGGCCAGCACGGGCGCGACTTTTTCCATGCGCTCAATTTGTTTGACGCGGCTTTGCGCCTGCTTGGCTTTGGTGGCCTTGGCCTTGAAGCGGTCAATAAAGCTTTGCAGGTGGGCGATTTTTTCTTGCTGGCGCTCAAACGATGCCTGTTGCAGCACCAGTTGCTGGGCGTGCAGCTCTTCAAACTT
>JAHRXD010000046.1 GCA_019104825.1 Comamonas sp. | reverse complement strand
TGCTGTTCATGATGTAGGTGCCATGCTCGTCTTCCATGATGGGCATCAGCTCGCCGGGGCGGCCTTTTTCTTCCAGCAGGTAGATTTGCTCGGCCAGCGGGTGGCGCTGCATCTGCGTGCCGGAGAACTGGCTGTCGGCATCCTCGCGCGACTTGGTGAAGCTGAAGCCCTGCTCCATCGGTGTGGCCAGGGCTTCGCCGGTGTTGGGATCGACGGCGGCGTCGTGCGTCTTGTATTCCCAGCGGCAGGCGTTGGTGCAGGTGCCCTGGTTGGGGTCGCGGTGGTTGAAATAGCCCGACAGCAGGCAGCGGCCCGAGTAGGCAATGCACAGGGCGCCGTGGACGAACACTTCGATCTCCATGTCCGGGCATTCCTGGCGGATTTTCTCGATCTCGTCCAGCGACAGCTCGCGCGACAGGATGATGCGCGAGACGCCCATCTTCTGCCAGAACTTCACCGTGGCCCAGTTGGTGGTGTTGGCCTGCACGGACAGGTGGATTTCCTGCTCAGGCCACTTTTCCTTGACCATCATGATCAGGCCCGGGTCGGCCATGATGAGGGCGTCGGGGCCGCAGTCGATCACCGGCGCGATGTCGCGCAGGTAGGTGCGCACCTTGTCGTTGTGCGCGATCAGGTTGCTGGTGACGAAGAATTTCTTGCCGCGTGCGTGCGCTTCGCTGATGCCCTGGGCGATCTGCTCCAGGCGGAAATCGTTGTTGCGGGCACGCAGCGAGTAGCGCGGCTGGCCGGCGTAGATGGCATCGGCGCCAAAGTCGTAGGCGGCACGCATCTTGTCGAGCGAGCCGGCGGGCAGGAGCAGTTCAGGGGCTTTCATCGTGGGCGCGATTGTCGTGCAAAGTGGTTTTCCTGCTGGCGGCGGCTGTTTTGCCTGCGGCGCAACGACGGCGGCTGATTCGTGCAGAGCATCCCAAGGTAACATCCGCGCTTTGCCCATAACCGAGGGGGGATAGACGCCGTGCAATGCACCCACTGCCAAGCCAGCTTGAAAGAAGGCACCAAGTTTTGCCCGCATTGCGGCCAGATGACCCCTGCCGTGCCTGCCGCCGCCGCGCATGACGCTGCCGCAGGGCTGCCGTGCCCGCAGTGCCAGACGCAGCTCAAGCCCGGCGCGAAGTTCTGCAACCACTGCGGCGCCACCGTGGCTGCCGTGGCGACGGCCAGTGCCGCATCCGCAGCGCAGGCGCCTACGCCGGATACGCCGGATACACCGAATACTACGGATTCAGTAGCTTCTTCCGCTTCTGTAGAGCCGGATTCAGCTATAAAACAACCGCTACCTCCCTTGTTCCCTGCGGAACAAGCTACAAGAATGGGAAACAACCTGGTTTTGTGGATTGGCCTGGCGATTGCGCTTTTCGGCGCCATCACCATTGCGGTGTACTTCGTCATGGGCAACAGCGGCCCGGCCCCGCAGAAGATCGGCCCGATGGAGCTGCCGACCCCGCCGGTCGTGGAGCAAGCCCCGCCGCCTGCCGCCGAGAGCCTGCCCGAAGCCCAGCAGCCGCAGATGGTGCCCAGCGTGCCCCTGCCGGGCGAACCGGCCGAGGCAGCAGCCGATGCGGCCGCAGCGCCAGCCGCCGTTGAAGCCGCCCCGGCCAGGCCCGCCCCGCAGCCCAAGCCGGTGACGCGCCCCGTGCCCAAGCCTGCGCCGGAGCCGCAGCCCCAGCCGCAAGCGCCCGCAGCCCCCGCGCCGGTGCCGGAAGAAGCGGCGGTCAAAACCTGCGCCCAGGCCGGTTTGCTGATGCGCCCGGTCTGCGCCTTGGAAGGGCCGCGCACGTTCTGGAAGTGCGCCCCCAACGGCAAGCACTGGGACAACAACATCCCCGGCTGTCGCCGCAGCGAGGAAAACTGAGCGGACGGGTTGGGGTCTGACGTAAAAAAGAAGGGCAGCGTCACAAGCTGCCCTTCTTTTTTTGACGTTGCGCCGCCGTGCTATCCCGCCAGCAACTGGCGCAGCACGAACGGCAGGATGCCGCCGTGGCGGTAGTAGGCCACCTCGATCGGGGTGTCGATGCGCAGCTTCACCGTCAGCTGCTGCTGCGAGCCGTCGGCGCGGTGGATGACCACCTGGGCCAGGCTTTGCGGGGCCAGGTCGGCGGGCGGGATGACATCCACGCGCTCATTGCCTTGCAGGCCGAGTTTTTCCCAGCTGTCGCCGGGCAGGAACTGCAGGGGCAGCACGCCCATGCCGACGAGGTTGGAGCGGTGGATGCGCTCGAAGCTCTTGGCAATCACGGCCTGGATGCCCAGCAGTTGCGTGCCCTTGGCCGCCCAGTCGCGGCTGGAGCCGGTGCCGTATTCCTCCCCGGCAAAAATCACCGTGGGCGTACCGGCAGCCTGGTAGAGCATGGCGGCATCGTAGATGGGCATTTTTTCGCTCTTGCTGCCGCCCTGGCCATCGCCGCTGTGGTACAGCGTCACCCCGCCTTCCTCGCGCGAGCCGTCGGCCAGCGGCGGGATCATCAGGTTCTTGATGCGCACGTTGGCAAAGGTGCCGCGCATCATCACCTCGTGGTTGCCCCGGCGCGAGCCGTAGCTGTTGAAGTCGGCCTTGGCCACGCCGTGCGCCTTCAGCCACTGCCCGGCGGGCGAGCTTTCCTTGATCGCCCCGGCGGGGGAGATATGGTCGGTGGTGATCGAGTCGCCGAACAGCGCCATGATGCGGGCGTTGCCGATCGGCTGCGCGGGCGAGGTGGTGTCGGGCGTGAGGCTGAAATCCTCGAAGAACGGCGGCTGCGCAATATAGGTGCTGGTCGGCCAGTCGTAGGTGTCGCCGGTGACGCCTTCGATGGCTTCCCACAGGGCGCCGGGTTCGGTCTTCACCTTGGCGTAGTTGGCGCGGAAGGCTTCGCCCTGCATGGCGCTGGCGACCAGGGCCTGCACTTCCTGGT
>JAHRXD010000186.1 GCA_019104825.1 Comamonas sp. | reverse complement strand
GCGCCCCCAGGCCGCGCGGCAGCCAGTCGGCGTTGCTGCGCAGGGTGTCGTGCAGGCGCACCAGCGCCTCGGTGCGTGGCACGCCCACCGCAAATTGCACCGTCAGCACCGCCATGCCGGGGCGCGAGACGCTCATCACATGCTCCACGCCCAGCATCTGCGCCAGCACCTGCTCGGCAGGCGTGGCAATCATCTGCTCCACATCCCGCACCGCAGCGCCGGGGAAGGGCACGATGACGTTGGCCATGGTCACGTCGATCTGCGGCTCTTCCTCGCGCGGGGTGACGAGTACGGCAAACAGGCCCAGCAGCAGCGCCAGCAGGGCGAGCAGGGGGGTGATCTGGGCGCTTTGGAAGGCGGCGGCAATGCGGCCGGAGATGCCCATTTGCCCTGGGGTGTGTTCTGGTATCCGGCTCATATCAGCGCACCCTGGCGGCTTTTTGCGGTTCCAGCGCGATCTGGTCGCCGGGGCGCACGCCACTCAAAATTTCGATCTGCTCGCCTTGCGCCAGCCCCAGGCGCACCTGGCGCAGTTGCGGCTGGCCGTTGGCCCCTTGCACGTACACCCCGGTCATCTCGGCGCGGCGTACCACGGCCTGGGCGGGGACAAGGATGCGCCCGGGGCGGGTTGCCGGGTCTGCGCTGGCACTGGTGGCATCGGCAGGCAGCCACAGGCGGGCAAACATGCCGGGCACCACCCCAGGCAGGTTCCGGGGCAGGGCCACCCGCACCGGCACGGTGTGCGTCAGCGGGTCGGCGCTGGGCAGCACCTGCACCTGGGCGGCCGCCACGGTCAGGCGCGGGGCCGTGCTGCCGGTCAGTTCGACCTGTACCTCGGCGGCGTGGCGCAGGGCTTGGGCCTGCGGGCTGGACAGTTGCGCGGTAATGCGCAGGGCGTCGGGGTCGTACAGGGCCACCAGCGGCGTGCCGGGCATCGCCATGTCGCCCAGGGTGACGGGCACGCGGGCCACGGTGCCGCTAAACGGCGCTTGCACCGTGTGCCATTGCGATTGCGTGGCCGCTGCCCCGGCCTGGGCTTGCAGGGCACGCACCTGCGCCTGGGCGGCCTGCCGCTGGGCCTGGGCGCTGTCCAGGGCGGCCTGGCTGATGTAGCGCTTGGCAAAAAGCTGCTGCTGGCGCTCGTACTCCTTCTGCGCCACGGCCAGTTGCGCCTGGGCCGCGCCCACCTGGGCCTGGCTGGCGGCTGCGCCCTGGCGGGCCATGCGGGCATCGATTTGCAGCAGGGTCTGGCCCTTTTGCACCGTGTCGCCGGCCTGCACGTTCAGGGCGACGATGGTCCCGGGCACCTGGGCCGCGATCAGGGCGTCGCGCACGGCCTCGACCCGGGCCTCGTGGCCCGTCCAGCCGGCATGGTCTGCGGCTTGCACGGTGTGGTAGGGCAGCGGGGCAGCAGGGGTGCCGGTTTGCGCCCAGGCCAGGCTGCAGGCGGTCAGCCCTGCAAGCGGGAGCCAGCGCAGCCAGGGGAAGGCGGAGACAGCCATGACGATTCCTTTATTAGTTATTTAAGCAATCAGTTAAATAATCAATAATGTATCATGATTTCCCGTTTCTGCCCTTTCCTGCCATCCCCTTCAGCCGCCATGCAAGACCTTCCCCCCCAAGCCCTGGAACAAGTCGCCGCCTACTTTCAAGTGCTGGCCGAGCCCACGCGGCTGCACATCCTGAACCTGCTGCGCCAGCGCGAATACAACGTGGGGGAACTGGCCCAGGCCTGCGGCTATACGGCGGCGAACATTTCGCGCCACCTGTCGCTGATGACCAAGCAGGGCATGGTCACGCGCGAAGGGCGCGGCACCAGCGTCTACTACCGCCTGGCCGACGATTCGGTGGATGCGCTGTGCGATCTGGTCTGCGGCAATATTGCGCGGCGGCTGGCGCAGGCGGCGGCGGCCAGCGATGCTTTCCGGGCGGCGCTGTAGACAGGGCAAAGCGTTGCTGCTCTTGTAAAAGGAGCTTTTACCGCAGATGTAAAAAGGGTTTCAGATAATTTTCCATCTGAAACCCTTTGTTTGTATGCGGTAGAAGCTCTTTTATCAATAGCTTTCCCGCCATGTCCGGTCTGGACGGCTAGGCGTCAGCAGTCACCGGCTCGGCCATCCCCTGGTGGCGCAGCAAGGCATCCAGTTGCGGCGCCCGGCCCCGGAAGGCGGTGAAGTTTTCCAGGGCGCTGCGGCTGCCGCCGCGTTCCAGGATTTCGTGCAGGTAGCGCTCGCCGGTGGCGCGGCTGTGGCTGCCGTCGGCATTCTGCGTTTCTTCAAACGCGGCGTAGGCGTCGGCGGACAGCACTTCGGCCCATTTGTAGCTGTAGTAGCCCGCCGCGTAACCGCCGGCGAAGATGTGGCTGAAGGTGTTGGTGCTGCGGTTGTAGGGCGTGGTGGGCAGCACGGCGACTTCGTCGCGCACCTGTTGCAGCAGGGCCAGGTAGTCGCCTGCCGGGTCGTGGCGGGTGTGCAGCAGCATGTCGAACAGGGCAAATTCCACCTGGCGCAGGGTCTGCATCCCGGCCTGGAAGTTTTTGGCGGCGACCATTTTGTCGAACAGGGCACGCGGCAGCGGCTCGCCGGTCTGCACGTGGGCGGTCATGTGGCGCAGCACTTCCCATTCCCAGCAGAAGTTTTCCATGAACTGGCTGGGCAGCTCCACCGCATCCCACTCCACGCCGTTGATGCCGGACACGTCCTTTTCCGCCACCTGGGTGAGCATGTGGTGCAGGGCGTGGCCGGATTCGTGGAACAGGGTGATCACGTCGTCGTGCGTGAGCAGGGCGGGCTGGC
>JAHRXD010000207.1 GCA_019104825.1 Comamonas sp. | reverse complement strand
TATCCGGCCGCTGGATTCTTGATTTCTATCGCTCCAGCCTATGGCGTCAATACCGACGCTTGCCAATTTCGGCGCGGTTACGATCAATGTGGATGAACCATGAATCTGCTGCAAACCCTTGAGCAAGAAGAAATTGCTCGTTTGAACAAAGAAATCCCCGACTTCAACCCCGGCGACACCGTGATCGTCAGCGTGAACGTGGTCGAAGGCAGCCGCAAGCGCGTCCAGGCCTACGAAGGCGTGGTGATCGCCAAGCGCAACCGTGGCCTGAACAGCGGCTTCATCGTGCGCAAGATCTCCAACGGCGAAGGCGTGGAACGTACCTTCCAGACCTACTCGCCCCTGATCGCCAAGATCGAAGTCAAACGCCGTGGCGACGTGCGCCGCGCCAAGCTGTACTACCTGCGCGGCCTGACCGGCAAGAAAGCCCGTATCAAGGAAAAACTGCCCCAGCGCGTGGCCAAGGCCGCTGCTGTCGCAGCCCCGGCTGCTGCTGCCGAGTAAGCATCCGCCCTGCCCTGCCGCCCTACCGGATGGGGCAGGCGCGACCGGCCAAAAGCCGCTACAGTTTTGCTGTGGCGGCTTTTTTGTTGTAGTGCATGTCTTCTTCGTCCCAACGCTTTTCGCGCCCGGTGGGTATCCCCACGTTCGATCCCCGGCACGTGCCGATTTACGGGCGCGATGTCCATTTGCCAGCGGTGTCGGCACAGGCCCAGACCGAGCAGGCCGTGCGCCAGCGCTTTGCCCGGCCTCCCGCCTGGCAGCCCGAATTGCGCGGCGAACCGGCATTTACCCAGCGCCCCATGGCCGCTGCGGCGGTGCTTTTGCCTTTGGTGCAGCGGCAGGAAGGGCTGACCGTGCTGCTGACCCAGCGCAGCGAACAGCTCTCCAGCCATTCCGGCCAGGTCGCTTTCCCCGGCGGGCGCACCGACCCTGAAGACCAGGATGCGGTGGCCACCGCCTTGCGGGAGGCATGGGAGGAAGTCGGGCTGGCCCCGCAGCATGCCCAGGTGCTGGGCAGCTTGCCGGTGTATACCACCGGCTCGGCGTACAACGTCACCCCGGTGGTGGCACTGGTGCCGCCGCAGCCGCTGGCGCCCAATCCGCAGGAAGTCGCCCAGGTGTTCGAGGTGCCGCTGGCCTTCATCCTGAACCCGGCCAACCACCGGCGCCATCGCCTGTTCTGGCAGGGGCGCGAGCGCGAATGGTTTTCCATGCCCTACCACGACCCCCAGGGGGCGGAACGCTTCATCTGGGGCGCAACGGCAGGCATGTTGCGCAATTTCTACCGCTTCATGGCGGCATAAGGGCGTGTTCACGCTCTGAGGCCAGTCTGGCAGCAGCAGCGCCCGCTATGATCGGCGCATGAGTTTTTTTGCCATCCTGTTTGCCCTGATGCTGGAGCAGGCCCGCCCCCTGCAACGCGACAACCCCGCCCACCAGGGGCTGAAAGCCTGGGCCGTCTCCGTGCGTCGCTCGCTGGACGGTGGCGGGCAGGGGGTTTCGCCCTGGCTGGCGCTGGGGGTGGCTTTGGTCGTGCCGGGGTTGTTTGCCAGCGTGGTGTACTGGGGCCTGCTGTCCGGCCTGGGCTGGCCCCTGGCCTTGCTGTGGAACGTCGCCGTGCTGTACCTGACGCTGGGTTTTCGCCAGTTCAGCCACCATTTCACCGCCATCCGGGATGCGCTCTCCGAGGGGGATCTGCCTGCGGCCCGCAGCGCCTATGCCCACTGGTGCCAGCGGGACGTTGCCGATCTGTCCGAGCAGGCGCTGCTGGGCCAGGTCATGGCGCATTCGGTGGTGCAGGCGCATCGCCATGTTTTTGGCGTGTTCTTCTGGTTCACTGTGCTGATGCTGCTGGGCCTGGGGCCGGCCGGCGCGGTGCTGTACCGCACGGCAGAGTATCTGGGCCGCGGTTGGTCGGCCCGGCCCGGCCCCGGGGTGCAACCGGCCAGCGCCCCGTTGCAGGCGGCCGCCCAGCGTGTCTGGCAGGCCTGGGATTGGCTGCCGGCGCGGCTCACCGGCATCGGGTTTGCCGTGGTCGGCAGCTTCGAGGACACCATTGCCGGCTGGCGCAGCTACGCCGAACACACCCCGGACGACAGCGACGGGGTGATCGTGGCGGCCACTGCCGGGGCGCTGAATGTGAACCTGGGCCCCTACGGCATGGCCAATGGCACGGCGCCGCAGTTTCAGCACCTGTACAGCCTGGTGGGGCTGGTCTGGCGCCTGGTAGCGGTCTGGCTGCTGCTCCTGGCGCTGCTGACCCTGGGGCGTTTACTCGGGTAATCTTGACACTCGGCAAGAAAGTTGATGAATCAGTGGGGGTTCTGCAACAATTTGTTTGAGCAACCGCGAAACCTTCTAGCATGCCCGGCTGACAAGCGCAGTGGTCGCAGCGGTTCGCGCTGACTGGGTGCGCCGAGAGCCATGAACCGGCTCTCACAGCTTTGTGGTTTGCCATGCCTACTCCTTCTGACCGCCCGTCCCGGCAGTTTTCCTCTCCTGCACCTGTGCAGCGTCGGCAAGACCCCTCTTTGGGGCGGGCCGCCGCCTCGTCTGCCCAGGGCTACGATTTCCCGGACGATGCCTTGCTCATGTCCACCACGGACAGGCAGGGGCGCATCACCCACTGCAACGAGGCCTTCGAGGAGGTCAGCGGCTTCAGCAAGGCCGAACTGATGGGCCAGCCGCACAACATCGTGCGCCACCCGGACGTGCCGTCGGAGATTTTCAAAGACCTGTGGGCCACCATCGGCCATGGCCGCATCTGGCAGGGCACGGTGAAGAATGCCCGCAAAGGCGGCGGCTATTACTGGGTGCGGGCCTACGTCACGCCGGTGATGCAGGGCAACAAGCCGATCGGCTACATGTCGGTGCGTGCCAAGCCCAGCGCCCGGGAAATCGCCGAGGCCGAGCAGCTGTATGCCCGCATCGTGGCCGAGCGGGCCAGACCACGGCCAGGTTTCGAACTGCATGGCGGGCGCGTGCGGGTGTATGGCTGGCGCAATCTCCTGGGCAAATTCCAGCGTCTGAGCCTGACGCAGCGCCAGGCCGGGCTGCAAATGCCGTTGGTGGTGCTGGCCCTGCTGTTTCCCGCCCTGGGGTGGACGGCCCCGTGGCAGCTCGCGCTGCTGGCGGCGCTGCTGCTGGCCTGGTCGGCGCTGGCCCTGGGCTGCCTGCATATGCGCGTGACGCGGCCCTTGGCCACAATTCAGAACCTGGTTGCGGACATCGCCAGCGGCCAGTTGTCCGGCAGTTTGCCGCCGCCCCTGTCGCCCCATCCGCTGGGGCTGCTGCTGGAGCGCATCAAGCAGATCCACATCAACCTGCGGGCGGTGATCGGCGATGCCAAGCATGAGATCGACGGCTTCAACGCCGTGGCCCGCGAGCTGACCCAGGGGGCGGTGCATTTGTCCAGCTGTACCGACCGCCAGGCCCAGGACTTGCAGGAAACCGCTGCTGCCATGGAGCAGATGGCCCAGACCGTGGCGCACAGCCAGCAGGCCACCGAGCAAATCCGGCGCGAAACGGAACACAGCGCCCGCCTGACCGCCGAAAGCGAAAGCGCCATGCAGCAGGCCCAGACACTGGTGCAGCAGTTGCAGCAATCGTCGCAGCAGATGGGGCAGATCATCTCCACCATCGAAAGCATCGCGTTCCAGACCAACATCCTGGCGCTGAATGCCGCCGTGGAAGCCGCCCGCGCCGGAGAGCAGGGCCGGGGCTTTGCCGTGGTGGCTTCGGAAGTGCGCAATCTGGCGCAGAACAGCGCCAAGGCGGCGGGGGAAATCCGCCAGCTGATCGCCGGCTCCACCGAGCAGATCGGCCGCAGCGCCGCACAGATGCAGTCGGCCAGCCAATCCATGGGCCAGTCGGTGCAGGCCGTGCAGCAGGTGCGCCAGGAAATGCAGGGGATGCTGACCACCATGACCGAGCAAAGCGCGGGCATCGCCCAGGTGAACGTGGCGCTGGCCGATCTGGACCACGTCACCCAGGACAACGCCCGCATGGCGCATGAATATGCCCAGTCTGCCGAGCGCATGGACGGCAGCACCGGCGTGCTGCGGCGCACGCTGGATGTGTTCCGCT
>JAHRXD010000121.1 GCA_019104825.1 Comamonas sp. | reverse complement strand
TACAACCAAAATGGTTTTTAATGGAAAATGTTGAAGGTCTTCTAACGTCTAATAATGGAATATATATATATGAGGCCGCTAAAGCTTTTATAGATCTAGGTTACTTTATAAGAATAGAAAAGATTTACTCGCAAGAATATGGTATTCCTCAGCGTAGAAAAAGAGTATTGATTGTAGGGAATAGACTTGGTTTCGAATATAATTTTCCAGAACCAAATACGAAGGTGTCAGGGCAAATATTCAGAAATTCAAATATAACTCTTAATCACGCTATAAGAAGTCTTCCAGAGGCAGTGAATAGAAAAAATTTAACTCTAATTCCGCTGAGCGAAAAGCCTTTTGACGAATTTGATGCTTACTTAAGGAGTGACGCGTCAGAAATTACTGATCATTATTTTACATCGATAAACAGCATTCAGATGGAGAGAATTTTTAGATTAAAGCCTGGGCAAACGATGAAGGATTTACCTAGAGAATTGCAGCATGGATCATTTAAGAAAAGAGCCAACAGGCGAGTTGCAGACGGAACTCCAACAGAAAAACGCGGAGGCGCTCCTTCTGGATTGAAAAGATTGATTGCCAATGAGCCTTGCTTAACTATAACCGGAGCTGCAACAAGAGAACTCATTCATCCTACTCAAAATAGACCTATAACTATCAGGGAATCGGCAAGAATACAAACATTTCCTGATAATTTTATGTTCTATGGCAATGCGTCTCAAAAAATACAGCAAATTGGTAATGCCATTCCGCCAATGTTAGCAAAAATATTAGCAAAACATATAAAAGAAAATTATGGCTTTGACGGCGTTAAGTCAAACACTGGAAGGTTACTGGGGTTTACTTTAACAAAAGCTGGAGCTATGAGTCCGGCTTTAAAAAAAACAGAATCTTTACTAATCAGCTTGCTTGATTCGTCCACTATAAAGCAAGACACATTATTCAGGTAGAAATTTATGAATGAAGCTTTTTTTAGAAATTTATATGTCAAATGCAAAATGCATGGCACTGGCGAGGCCCAAGTGGTTATTTCAGATGGTGAGTTGGGGGCACTGCTTTCAATTGCTCTAGATGACTTGGAGTGGAGTCACAACGAGTTAAAAATTACGAAAATTTCTCCACCATGTGGTGATTATTATAAAATACCAATGGAGTGGTTTGATTCGCAATCAAACAACACTGTCCAAGCAGCTGACATTATTCGATCTCTAGAATCGTGTTTTGATAAAGACAACGACTTTGGTTTATTCTTTGAAAATTTAACGGCGTTGCATAGACGTCGAGTTAAATACCGTCGTATCTTATCAGCACAGCCAATGCCTAATATGGATCAAATAGGGCCGAGATCTTTACTGGAATACGGTCAATGTGATTCCGATTTACTCGCTAATTGGATGGTTTGGCGAAAGTGGATCTATGATATTGATAATCGCTCCGCTCAGGAAACTGGATATTTATTCGAGCCACTTTTGGCTAGCTGTTTAGGAGGTAAACCCGTCGGCTCTCGAAACTCCCCTGTAAAACGACTCGACGCAAATGGAATACCTACAAATCAAGGGAGGCAGATAGACTGCCTCGTTCCTAGCACAAATCGGACATATGAACTTAAGCTTCGAGTCACTATTGCCGCGAGTGGTCAAGGAAGATTTGGAGAGGAATTATCATTTGCTGAAGAAAGTAGTGCGGCCGGGTTTATTCCGGTGCTCTTGGTTCTAGATCCCACCCCCTCGCACAGATTAACTGAGTTATCTGAAAAATATTTATCTTGTGGTGGTGCCTTTTATCACGGAGAGGATGCGTGGAGCCATATGGAACAGGAAGCTGGAGCCGTGGTTTCAGTGTTTATCGAGAAATATATTAAACCTGCGATCCAAGGTATTGAAGAAGTGCAAATAGATTATCCAAAATCACTAAACCTGCGCTGGTCAGATCAAACAATAGAAATTTCTAACGAGATGGCTTCGTATGTTGTTCGACGAACATAAGTGCTAACAAAGCGCAGCATGCGGATAATTTTTCACTGCGCTAAAAAATTGCTGATGAGCCTGGCATTAGTTCATTGATTCCAGTTTCCCCAATGAGTGGCAGGCAAGGAGGGAAAGTGCAGCCCCTCGTTCGGTGAATAGCCGAAAGGAATTCACAGGTGGAAGTCCTGTCGCCACCCACCACCGCAGCCAACTGGCGACAAAAAAGTAGATTCATCCCCAAGCAATCATCATCTCGGATGCCTGTTGCTTATCTGGTTTGAAAATTCATTTTTAATAGCTGATAGTGCTTGCCACATCAGCCTTTCGCCCTAAAAACCACCAAAACCCCAACAAATACGCCCGCCCCCAGCTACGTATTTTGATCCCCCAACACCCCCAACATCTCCCTCCCCCACTCAATCTGCGCCCGTTCATACGCCATGCCCTTTTTCAAGATCAGGTGCTGGATGGCCTGGGCGCGGGGCAGGGGCTGGCCGGGGGGGAAGTCCTGCGCTTCGATGCGCTGGTAGTGCGCCAGTTGGGCGGCGTGCAGGGCCAGGTGGCGTTCCAGTTCCGGCACCAGGTCGATTTCGTCCAGTACGGCATCGGCCCGCAGTTTCACGGTGAAGGCGTCGCGCAAGTCCATGGGGGCGGTGGGTTCCAGCGCCCAGCGGGCCAGTTCCTGGCGGCCTGCGGGCAGCACGCGGTAGTGTTTTTTACGGGTTTTACCGGCGTCGGGCGGCACGAAGGCGGCAATCCAGCCTGCCGCTTCCATGCGGGCCAGTTCGCGGTAAATCTGCTGGTGGGTGGCGTGCCAGAAGTAGCCGATGGATTTGTCAAAGCGCCGCGCCAGGTCGTAGCCGGAGGTGGATTTTTCAAGCAGGGACGTGAGGACGGCGTGGGGCAGAGACATGGCGGGCAAGTCTAGCCAGCAGCGCGGGACTATGCAACCCGTTGCATAGTTAAAAGAACGCTCGTACACTTTTATGCAACCGGTTGCATAGATAGCCGGGCTTGCTGTCCAAGGAGCTTCCCCCATGACCACCCTCCCCCCCAATTCCCCCGCCACCCCCTACCCCCACCTGCTGGCCCCGCTCGACCTGGGCTTTACCACGCTGAAAAACCGCGTCCTCATGGGTTCCATGCACGTCGGGCTGGAAGAAGCGCCCAACGGCTTCGAGCGCATGGCCGCCTTCTACGCCGAACGCGCACGTGGCGGGGTGGGGCTGATCGTCACCGGCGGTATTGCGCCCAACGCGGCCGGGCGGCCCATGCCCGGCGGCGCGGCCATGACCACGCAGGCCGAGGCGGACAAGCACAAGATCGTCACCCAGGCGGTCCACGACGCGGGCGGCAAGATTTGTATGCAAATCCTGCACTTTGGCCGCTATGCCTACCACCCGGAGCTGGTCGCGCCCAGCAGTTTGAAAGCGCCGATCAGCCCCTTCAGCCCCCAGGCGCTGACCGATGAACAGGTGCGCCAGACGATTGAGGACTACGCCCACGCCGCTGCCCTGGCGCAAAGCGCAGGCTACGACGGGGTGGAGATCATGGGTTCCGAGGGCTACCTCATCAACGAATTCATCGCCGCGCAAACCAACCAGCGCGACGACGCCTGGGGCGGCAGCTACGAAAACCGCATCCGCTTTCCGCTGGAGATTGTGCGGCGCACACGTGAGCGGGTGGGGGCGAACTTCATCATCATCTTCCGCCTGTCGATGCTGGATTTGGTGCAAGGTGGCTCCACACAAGAAGAAGTGGTGCAACTGGCCCAGGCGCTGGAGGCGGCGGGCGTGACCATCCTCAACACCGGTATTGGCTGGCACGAGGCGCGCATTCCCACCATCGCCACCAAGGTGCCGCGTGCGGCGTTTGCTTGGGTGACCGAGCAGCTCAAGGGCAAGGTCAGCATTCCGCTGGTGGCCACCAACCGCATTAACACGCCGGACGTGGCGGAAAACGTGCTGGCCAGCGGCCAGGCCGATATGGTCAGCATGGCCCGCCCCTTCCTGGCCGACCCGGAATTCGTCAACAAAGCCGCCCAGGGCCGCGCACAAGACATCAACACTTGCATTGCCTGTAACCAAGCCTGTTTGGACCACACCTTCGGCGGCAAGATTACGAGCTGCCTGGTCAACCCCCGCGCCTGCCATGAAACCATCCTCGTGCCGCAGCCGCTGCCGAAAAAAGAGCGCGTAGCCGTGGTCGGCGCTGGCCCGGCGGGCCTGGCCTTTGCCACCGAAGCGGCAGCACGCGGGCTGGACGTGACGCTGTTCGATGCCGCCTGTGAAATTGGCGGCCAGTTCAACGTCGCCAAGCAAATTCCCGGCAAGGAGGAGTTTTACGAAACCCTGCGCTACTTTGGCGAACGCCTGCAGCAAACGGGCGTGACGGTGCAACTGGGCCAGCGCGTGAGTGCCGACGATCTGGTGCAAGCCGGTTTCCAGCAGGTGGTGCTGGCCACCGGCATTGCCCCGCGCCTGCCGGAGATTGACGGCATCACCCACCCCAAGGTGCTGGGCTACCTGGACGTGCTGCGCGACAAAAAGCCCGTGGGCGAGAAAGTCGCCGTCATCGGCGCGGGCGGCATTGGTTTTGACGTGAGCGAATACCTGCTGCACGAGGGTGAAAGCGCCAGCCTGAATAAAGCCAAGTTCTTTGCCGAATGGGGCGTGGACACCACCGGCAGCGCACGCGGCGGGGTGCAGCCCGGCCACATCGGCCCCATGCCGCGCCAGGTGTGGTTGCTGCAGCGCAAGACCAGCAAGGTGGGCGACGGCCTGGGCAAGACCACCGGCTGGATTCACCGCACCGGCCTGAAAAACCGGGGCGTCCACATGCTGCCCGGCGTGCAGTACCGCAAGATTGACGACGCGGGCCTGCACATCACCGTTGAGGGGCAGGAGCAAACGCTGCCGGTCGATAACATCATCATCTGCGCGGGCCAAGACCCGAACCGCGAACTGCAAGCGGCACTCCAGGCGCAGGGCGTGACCGTCCACCTGATTGGCGGCGCCGACAAAGCGGCCGAGCTGGATGCCAAACGCGCCATCCGCCAGGGCACCGAGCTGGGCCTGCGTCTGGGCGGGGCGGTGGAAAACACAAAAACAGAAGCTGCTGGCGCACAGCAAATCAGCATTTCGGCATCAAAAGTATCTAAAAACCAATCAACATCAGCGCTACCAGATATGAAAACTGTAAGCATCACCCTGCAAGACCACATCGCCACCGTCAGCCTGAACCGCCCGGACAAGGCCAACGCCATGAATCTGGACATGTGGCAGGAAATCCGCCAGGCGTTCGAGTGGGTGGACAGCACCCCCGAAGCCCGCGTGGCCGTGTTGCAGGGCGAGGGCAAATACTTCACCGCCGGGATCGACCTGCAAATGATGCTGGGCCTGCAATCGCACATTGCCGACGATTGCGAAGGCCGGATGCGCGAGAAGCTGCGCCGCCTCATCCTCGACCTGCAAGACACCCTGACCAGCCTGGAGCGCTGCCGCAAACCCGTGCTGGCCGCCATCCACGGCGGCTGCATCGGCGGCGGCATCGACCTGATTGCCTGCGCCGACATGCGCTACGCCAGCAGCGACGCCCACTTCACGATCAAGGAAATCGACATCGGCATGGTGGCCGACGTGGGCACGCTGCAACGCCTGCCCAAGCTGATCGGCCAGGGCATCACGCGCGAACTGGCCTACACGGGCCGCGTGTTCGGGGCGCAGGAGGCGCAGCAGATCGGCCTAGTGAACCGCGTGTTCGACACGCGCGAGCAGCTCTACGCCGGGGTGCGCGAGATTGCCGCCAGCATTGCCGCCAAGTCCCCGCTGTCGATTCGCGGCAGCAAGGAAATGCTGAACTACGCCCGCGACCACAGCGTGGCCGACGGCCTGAACTACGTCGCCACCTGGAACGCCGCCATGCTGCAAAGCGACGACCTGATGGCCGCGATGATGGCCAGCATGGCCAAGCAGACGCCGGAGTTCAAGGACTGAAGCCGGTCGGCTATTCGACCGCCTGTTGGGCCGATTGAGCCTATTGGGCCAGCACGCGCCGGTACTGCATGGCCTCGGCCACGTGGGCGCTGGCGATGGCGGCGCTGCCATCCAGGTCGGCAATGGTGCGGGCCACGCGCAGGGCGCGGTGCGTGGCGCGGGCCGACCAGCCCAGGCGCTCGGCGGCCTTGTGCAGCAGGGCCTGCGCGGCGGGGTCGAAATCCAGCGCGTCCAGTTGGCTGCTGCGCAGGTGCTGGTTGGGCGTGCCCTGGCGTTGCAGGGCGCGATCGCGGGCCTGCACCACGCGCTGGCGGATGGCGGCGCTGGCCTCGCCGGGCGGAGTGTGCAGCAGCTCCTGCACCGGCAGGGCGGGAACGTGGACGTGCAGGTCGATGCGGTCCAGCAGCGGGCCGCTCAACTTGCCCTGGTAGCGGGCGATTTGCTGCGGGGTGCAGCGGCAGGTGTCAAAACGCAAATTCTTTGCGACGATAAAACATATGATCAAATTCGCTGCAACTGATGGCTGGGCTCCCGCAGGACCAGTGCGCAGGATCGGAGTTCAAAGCCGAAGCATTACTGGCACCATGCCTGACGGGAATCGGTATGAATCTTCCTTGGAGCGGGACTTCATGCTGCTGCTCCAGTTCGACCCCACAGTGGATGTCTACACTCCACAGCCTTTGACGGTCGGCTATAGGGGCATTGATGGGAATATGCATCGCTATACGCCCGACGGGTTGATCGAATGGCGCTCCGACCCTAGACCAACGCTGGTTGAGATCAAGTATCGAGAAGCCTTCAGGGGTGACTGGCGGCGATGGAGGTGCCTGACTCGGGCCTTAGTGAACTTTGCTGAACATCGCGGCTGGCGCTTCGCCATTTTCACCGAGCAGGAGATCAGAACGCCGTTCCTTGAAAACGTGCGATTTCTGCTGCCTTATAAGCAGCGTTTTAGTACCCCTGAGACCGAGGAGTGGATCCTCAACTGAATCGACCCGGGTTCAGTAGACACCTTCGAGCCTCAATCTGAGGCCCAATAGGAGGTGCCATGAAGACCAACCAACCCTACCCGGAAGAATTCAAGATCGAGGCGGTCAAGCAGATCACGGAGCGAGGCCACAAGGTG
>JAHRXD010000165.1 GCA_019104825.1 Comamonas sp. | reverse complement strand
GCCGCCCACGGCGTTGATGTGCATCCCCGGCTCGACCATGCTGGCGGGCAGGATGGTGGCGTAGGCCTTGTCCGCCGTCACCGTGGTCACGATGTCCGCGCCGCGCACGGCCTCCTGCACGCCGGGGTAAACCTGCGCCGTCGCGCCGAACTCGTGCAGAAAAGGCTCCAGGTTGCGCAGCAGCTTTTGCGAGGTGGCCGGGTCGATGTCGAACAGGCGCAGCTCACGCACGCCCAACAGACCCATGAAGGCCAACGCCTGAAACTCGCTTTGCGAACCGTTGCCAATCAGCGCCATGCTGCGGCTGTCGGCGCGGGCCAGACGCCGCGCCACCATCACCGACGTGGCGGCCGTGCGCAGCGCGGTGGTCAGCGTCAGTTCGCTGACAAAACGCGGCATCCCCGTCGGCACGTCGGCCAGGGCGCCGAAGGCCATCACCGTCGGCAGGCCGTGGCGGGTGTTGATGGGGTGACCATTGACGTATTTGAAGGCGTAATCGCGCGTATCGGCCACGGGCATGAGTTCGATCACGCCGTTTTCCGAGTGCGCGGCAGTGCGGGCGGACTTGTCGAAGTCCTGCCAACGCAGGTAATCGTCCTCGATGGCCTGGGCCATCATGCGCAGCACGCTGACGATGCCCACGCGGGCGACAAGCCGTGCCGCATCGCTGGCGCTGAGGAAATCGGTCTGCACGGACGGGGTGGGTTTGGTTTGAATGGTCATGGAAGTCTCCTGCTGTGTATCGACCGCAAAAGTCTCCCACAGGCCCATGGCAATTCAAATCGGCAACACTGCACCATAATGCAGACCTTTCTGGCAGATTGCACAAGGAAAATTGACACAATGAACAATCTGGATGCCATCGACCAGCGTCTGATCGCCATGCTGCGCCACAACGCCCGCGAAAGCGTCGCCACCCTGGCTGCGCGGCTGGGCGTCTCGCGCGGCACCGTCACCAACCGGCTGCGCAAGCTGGAAGACAGCGGCATCATCGTCGGCTACACCGTGCGCCTGCGCCCCGCCGTGGCCACCACCGCCCTGCAAGCGTGGATGAGCATCACCATCGAAGGCAACGAAGCCGGGCGCGTCGCCGCCAGCCTGCTGGGCGAACCGGGCGTGCAGGCGCTGCACGCCACCAACGGCCAGTGGGATTTGCTGGCCGAATTGCAGGCCGACAGCCCGGCAGGCCTGTCGCGCGTGCTGGAGCGCATCCGGCTTATCAAGGGCATCCGCCATACCGAGACGAACATCCACCTGGAAACCCTGCGGGCTACGCAGGGCGACGGTGAATAAATTCGTGCCGGGCATCGTCGTTAAAATCCCGCCATCCGTCTCCCCTCCTTTCCCATCATTCGGCGGCATCCTGCGGGATGCCGTTTGCATGTATTACGCATACGAAGACAGCACCCATGAGCGATACCCCTGCCCAACCCGGCCTGGAGAGCCTCTCCAAATCCTTTGAACCCGCCGCCCTGGAAGCCCATTGGGGGCCAGAGTGGGAAAAGCGCGGCTACGGCCACGCCGGCGTGCGCGGCACGGGCCAGCCGGATGCCAGCGCCCCGGCCTTCGCCATCCAGTTGCCGCCGCCCAACGTGACGGGCACGCTGCACATGGGCCACGCCTTCAACCAGACCATCATGGACAGCCTGACGCGCTACCACCGGATGCTGGGCTGCAACACCGCCTGGATTCCCGGCACCGACCACGCCGGCATCGCCACGCAGATCGTGGTGGAGCGCCAGTTGCAGGAACAAGGCATCAGCCGCCACGACCTGGGCCGCCCCGAATTCGTGAAGAAAGTGTGGGAATGGAAGGAAAAATCCGGCAACACCATCACCACGCAGATGCGCCGCCTAGGCGACACGGTGGACTGGAGCCGCGAATACTTCACCATGGACGACAAGCTGTCCAAGGTCGTCACGGAAACCTTTGTCAAGCTGTACGAACAAGGGCTGATCTACCGCGGCAAGCGGCTGGTGAACTGGGACCCGGTGCTGCAATCGGCGGTGTCCGACCTGGAGGTGGAAAGCGAGGAAAAAGACGGCTCGCTGTGGCACATCGCCTACCCGCTGGCCGATGGCTCGGGCCAGCTCGTCGTTGCTACCACCCGCCCGGAAACCATGCTGGGCGACGTGGCCGTGATGGTGCATCCCGAGGACGAGCGCTACCGGCACCTGATCGGCAAGAGCGTCAAGCTGCCGCTGTGCGAACGCGAAATCCCGGTGATTGCCGATGAGTACGTCGACCGCGCCTTCGGCACCGGCGTGGTGAAAGTCACCCCCGCGCACGACCAGAACGACTATGCCGTGGGCCAGCGCCACGGCCTGCCGATGATCTGCGTGCTGACGCTGACCGCCACCATCAACGACAACGCACCGGAAAAATACCGGGGCCTGGAGCGCTTTGCCGCCCGCAAGGCCATCGTGGCCGACCTGGAAGCGCTGGGTCTGCTAGTCGAAACCAAGAAGCACAAGCTGATGGTGCCCATCTGCACCCGCACCGGGCAGGTGATCGAGCCGATGCTGACCGACCAGTGGTTCCTGGCCATGAACAAGGTCGCCAAGGACGGCACGGGCGACGCCACCGGCAAATCCATCGCGCAAAAAGCCATCGATGCGGTTGCCAGCGGCCAGGTGCAGTTCGTGCCTGAAAACTGGGTCAATACCTACAACCAGTGGATGAACAACATCCAGGACTGGTGCATCAGCCGCCAGTTGTGGTGGGGCCACCAGATTCCCGCCTGGTACGACGAGGACGGCAAGGTCTACGTCGCCAAGAACGAACAAGAAGCCCA
>JAHRXD010000027.1 GCA_019104825.1 Comamonas sp. | reverse complement strand
TTCATCAGGCAGGCGCCGAAAGCGCCGCGCTGCACACGCTCGCTGGGGCAGCCGCAGTTCAGGTTGATCTCGTCGTAACCCCAGTCCTGCCCCAGCCGCGCCGCACGGGCCAGATCGACCGGTTCGCTGCCGCCCAGTTGCAAAGCCACCGGGTGTTCCTCGACGTTGAAACGCAAATGCCGCGCCACGTCGCCATGCAGCAGCGCCCCGGTCGTCACCATCTCGGTATACAGCAGCGCCCGGCGCGAAAGCAGGCGGTGCAGGTACCGGCAATGCCGATCACTCCAATCGAGCATGGGCGCCACCGAGAGCCGCCAGGGCGAGTGCGATGCAGCGGCGGTCATGGATTGGTGTTCCAGCGGGTTTTGAAGTCGAACTCCAGCCGCTCGCAGTCTTCCTTGCCTTTGAAGTGAAGCGGCTTGTCGTCGTCGGGCTTGCGCTGCAACTCTTTCCAGCACTGGCGGATGGTTTCGCGCTCCACCCATTGCGCCTCGGTGTCGGGCGAGGCGGTAAACAGCACTTTGCTGACCAGCATCAGGATGGCAAAGAAACCGACCGGCAGGCCGATGGCCCAGCGTACTACGTTGATTTTCGAGGGGTCTTTTTCGGCAGGTGCGTTCATGGTGATCAAGCCCAATGCAAAAAGCCTGCTTCGGCAAAGCAGGCTTCAGGGAAGTGAATTATTTCAAGGTGCCAAGGAATAGTTGGCCTGTCCGGAAGCCGTCAGGCCAGGGGCGGTTGCTACACGGCGAGCGCCATTGAAACGGGTACGCCAGTACCGGGTATCCATGCTTTCGATCCGCACGCTGGCGCCAGAACGTGGGGAATGGATGAACTTGCCTTCTCCGAGGTAAATACCGACGTGGCTGAATGTCCTGCGCATCGTGTTGAAGAACACCAGGTCGCCAGGCCGCAACTCGTTTTTCTCGATCTTGGTGGTGGCTTTGGCCTGGTCGCGGGCCACCCGGGGCAGCACCAGACCCAGGGCCTGGGCGTAGACGTTGCGCACAAAGCCGCTGCAGTCAAAGCCGGATGCGGCGTTGCTGCCGCCACGGCGGTAGGGAGCACCGATCAGCCCCATGGCGGTACTGATGAGTTGCCCGGTGCGGCTGGCGACGGCTTCGCCCGCATGGGTGATTTCCGGCAGCCAGTCGTGTTTGGCAGCCACACTGGGGACGGTGCCTGCCGGCATGGCAGCGAACGATTCTGCGGTGATATCCAGATCCAGCGTCAACGGCGCCGTCACCGGGGCGAAGGTGTCTTCCAGCGCGTAGGAAAAGGACTGCACCAGGGTGGTGTTCTCGGCGACCGGGGCGGTTTGTGCCTGGGTGGCGCAGCTGGCAAACAGCGTCAGAGCAAAAAGGCATCGGAAAAAAGGCATCCGGCAAGGTTACCACGTTTGTTTTTCGTAGCGCAGGCCTTGAAGGCCTGAAAAACGGTAAAAATGCCCGCTTTCCCCGTGCCCGATCGGGTTGAGGCGCGGGCTGTGAATAGGGCGTTTGAAGGAGATGCGCAATGCTGTTGGATGTCGATGAATGCCAGTTGGTGCTGGTCGATTACCAGGAAAAATTGATGCCGGCGATGCTCGGCGGCGAGCAGGTCGTGGCCAACGCCTTGAAGTTGGCCCAGGCCGCGCGTTGGCTGGCGGTGCCGGTATGGGCCACCGAGCAGAATCCGCAGAAGCTGGGCGGCAACGTTCCGGCGCTGGCAGCGCTGGCCGACAAAACACTGCACAAGATGAGCTTCAGCGCTGCAACGCCAGAGCTGTTGAACACTTTGCGCCCCCCGGCGCGTGCCGTATCGGGCAATGCACGCAGCCTGCCAAAGCATTTGCGCAAGCCCCAGGAGGCCGAGCCCGAGCGCCCCACCATCGTGCTGGCGGGCTGTGAAACCCATGTGTGCTTATTGCAAACGGCGCTGGATTTATTGACCGAAGAAATGGATGTCTGGGTGGTCACCGATGCGTGCAGCTCCCGCACCGAGCGCAACCGCGATGCCGCATTCGACCGTTTGGCTGGTGCCGGTGCCGAGCTGGTGACAACCGAAATGGTGCTGTTCGAATGGCTGCGTGATTGCGAGCATCCGCAGTTTCGCGAGATCCTTCAATTGATCAAGTGATGGCCGGATTCATGGTGCCAGGCGTTCGCGCCGCCACGCCCCGGCATCATCGGCAAGGTAGCGCAGCCGGTCGTGCAGGCGGCTTTTGCGGCCTTGCCAAAATTCCCACCGCTGCGGCACCAGCCGGTAGCCACCCCAGTGCGGGGGGCGCGGCGGGTTGAGCAGAAACTGGGCGCCGTACTTGGCGGCATTAGTCACCAGTACGCTGCGGCTGGCGATCACCTGGCTTTGCGGGCTGGCCCAGGCGCCGATGCGCGAATCCAGTGGGCGGCTGTGGAAGTAGGCGTCGCTTTCTTCGGCGCTGACTTTTTCGACCCGGCCTTCGATGCGCACCACCCGCTCCAGCTCCACCCAGTGAAACTGTAGTGCTGCAAACGGCACGGCAGCCAGCTCCTGGGCCTTGCGGCTCTGGTAATTGGTGTACCAGACGATGCCGCGCTCGTCATAGCCCTTGATCAGTACCACCCGTGTGCTGGGGCGCAGGTCGCCACTGACGGTGGCCAGCGTCATCGCATTCGGGTCGGGGAGCTCGGCGTTAATGGCTTCTTGCAGCCATTGCTCGAAAAGTGCGAGGGGATTGCCGGGGGCGCTGGATTCGTTGAGCTGCGCACGGCCATAGCTTTTGCGCAACTGGGCGATGGTATGGGGTAGGTCGGACATAAGGGTGGGCAAAGGAGAGGCCGCCCGATATGTGGGCGGCGCGTCGATTGTGCCACCAGGGTGGGTCACTACAATGGCGCTGCGCGGGCGCCGGCCTGGAGCCGTCCGGCAGGCTCTTGCTGCGCCTGATTCCATTTTTATTTCAAGGAGTTCCTTTATGTCCCGTGCGACAGACGACGATGATCAGCAACGCTTTGCGCTGGGTCTGGTGTTTACTTTGGTAGCCGTTGTGGTGGCCAGCGTGGTGGGCTTTGCCGCCTACCGCAGCACCGGCCCGTCTGCCGCAGGTGCGGATGCCGCCGCAGCCATGGCCGTGGCCCCGGCACCCGCAGAGCCGGCGGCTCTGGCGCCTGCTGCCGTGGTGTTGACCGAACAGGCCGCCGTGCGGGTCGATGGCAATGTCGTCAAGTTCTTTTTTGCCACGGGCAAGACCGAGGTTGCCGCAGGTGCGCACGATGCGCTGGCCGATGTCGTCGAGGGGGCCAAGGCGGGCAAGCGCGTACAGATTTCGGGTTTCCATGATGCGACGGGCGATGCCGCAGTGAATGCCGATCTGGCCAAGCGCCGCGCCCAGGCGGTGCGCGATGCCTTGCAGGGGCTGGGCGTGGCAGAAGCCCAGATCGAACTGGCCAAGCCTGCGCAAACCCTGGCCAGCGGCAGCAACGACGAAGCCCGCCGCGTGGAAGTCTTCCTGCTCGACTGACCGTTCGGCTTCGCTTTTTGCCGAGTGAAAAAAGGCCGCTTGCCCAGTATGCAAGCGGCCTTTTGCGTTTTTGCATGGCTGGTGCACGCCAGCCATGCAGGGGCATCAACGGTCGAAATCTTCCTCGTGCAGTTGGGGGGCCGCGCGGCGAAAGCCCTTGGTCAGCCAGCCCAGGTAAATCAGCCCGACGGCAGCCCAGGAGATACCGGCCTTGAGCGAGGTTTCCTCCACTTCCAGCCACAAGGCGCCGATCGAGGCAAAGCCCAGCAGCGGCATGACGAAGAACTGCCAGATGTCCCGGGGCGTTTTCAACCGGCCATCGCGAAAGCCGTAGCTGCTGATGACCGACAGGTTCACGAAGCTGAACGCCGTCAGGGCACCGAAGCTGATCAGGGCGACGACGAATTCCAGGCTCAGGAAACCGGCGGTCAGGCACACCGCACCGGCCAGCCAGATGTTGTAGGACGGGGTGTAGCCCTTGGCCGAAATGTGGCCGAAGAAGCGTTTGGGCAGCACGCCGTCACGGCCCATGACGTACATCAGGCGCGAGACGCCCGCATGGGCGGCAATGCACGATGCCATGTCCGTCACGATGGCAAAACTCAGCACCACCGACTGGATCAATGCGCCGCCGACCAGCAGCAGGATTTCCGGCTGGGTTTCGTC
>JAHRXD010000232.1 GCA_019104825.1 Comamonas sp. | reverse complement strand
CGATTCGGAGTAGTCCAGCATTTCCATGAAGCCCAGCTGCTGCAACTTGCGGTGCAGGTCCAGCACGGTGGGACGGCGGTTGCGGTACAAATCCTTGCGGATCAAGGTGGCGTACAGCCGCCCGGCCATGCGGTTGTACGACCAGGTATCGAAGTTCAGGCAGGTGCGGATGAGCTGCTGCTGCAACTCGCGCGAGGTGGCCGTGGTGGACATGGAAGAGACGGTTTCCAGCACCGCCGAAGGCCAATCCACCGAATCCCCCAGGGACTGTGCGGCCCATTCTCCCCACTGGGGGAGCTTGGAGGGGGTAAACGGCTCTGTGTGGCCGTCGCGCTTGATAATGGACTCGAGCATGGCGTTTCTTCAGCAAAAAGACCGCTCATTACGGTGAATTCGCGGTCAGTATCAATCTAGGAGCAATAAAAGTAGCAACAGCGCCAAAAACACAATATCTAGTGTTTTTTTATACTGAGAATACTACCTATAGTGCCCCGGATTGTAGACCCGTTGAATGCCGCCGGCTGTAACAACGCATGTCTCAGGGCAAAAATCGGAGGGGCACGCCGGCATCCCCCCAGTCCTGCGGACGGCAGGTAAACAGCAGTACCTGATGGCGCTGCGCAGCATCGAACAAGGCCCGCTTCATCTGCGCCAAACGCTGGGCATCGCTGTGCATCAGGGCGTCGTCCAGCATCAGCAAGGTGGGCTGCCCCGCCTCCCGCAACACATCGGCGTAAGCCAGGCGGCTCAGGATGCCCAGCTGCTCCTGGCTGCCATAACTGAGCAATTCCACCGCTCCCTGGAACGTGCCAGCACCCCCGGTGTCAGCGTGGATATGCGCTGGCGCCAATTGGCCATCCAGCTCCAGCGTGGCGCCCGGCTGCAACAGCCGCACATAGTGCTGCAAACGCTGGGCCAGGGGCGCCTGCAGCCGCTGCACCGCCGCCAGGCGAGCCGCTTTCAAGCGCTGCACCAGGAGCTGCAAGGCATCCGCCCGGCGCTGCTGGGCCTGGGCGCGGCGCTCCTGCTGGGCCACGGTGGCGGCCAGCAGCGCAGCCTCTTCCTCCAGGCCGCTGGCGCCCACGGCATCCAGGTGGGCCCGCAGGGCGGCGATTTTCTCCTTGCGGATCTGGCGCTGCTGGGCATGTGCGGCCAGGCTGTTCTGCAGGCGCTCGATGTCCTGGTGCGCCCATTGCAGTTCCGGTGCCTGCAGGGCCTGCGCCTGGGCCTGCAGGCTCTGCTGCAAGGCAGCGGCCTGGGTTTGCAGCTGCACCAGCTGCTGCCGGTCCTGGGCCTGCTGGACGGGCGCCTGCTGCAATTGCTCGGCCAGGGCGGTGTATTCCCGCTGGGCAGTGTGGTGCTGCTGTTCGGCCAGGGCATGGGTTTGCCGTGCCTGTTGCAGTTGCTGCTGCCCTTCCTTCCAGGCCTGCTCTGCCGCCTGTGCCGCGCTTTGCGCCCCGTCCCAGGCCGGGGAATCGGCCACAGCGGCGGGGATCTGCGCCCATTGGGCCGCATAGGCCTGCGTCTGCGCCTGAACCTGCTGCCACTGGGTCTGCAGCAGCTCTATCCCCTGCGGGGCATGCAGCCGCAGAGCTTGTTCGGCCAGGGCCAGTTGCTGCTGCCCCTGTGCCTGCCGTTCCCACAGGGTCTGGGCGGCGTCCACATCGGCCACACCCAGTGGGGCCAGGGCCGCGGCCAGTTGCGCCTGGGCCTGGGCCAGCCGCTGGCGGGCCTGGGCCGCTTCCTGCCCGGCAGGGGTAATGGTCAGCTGCCCGCCGCCCGGCAATTGCACGACGGTGGCGGCATCCAGCGCCATCTGCCCCCGGCCCTGCCAGCACCCGGCAGCCCCGTCCGATTGCCACGGCACCGCAGCGCTGGCGGGCAAGTCAAAGGCCACCACGGTGGCGGCTGCCTGGTACTGGGCGCTGGCGATGTGGACGGCCCGCTCCAGCTGCTGCAACCGGGAAATATCGGTCTTTTTGAGCGTAACCGCAGACAGTTCCTTCGCCAGTTGCTGCACTTTTTGCAAACACACCTGCGCCTGCTGCCAACTTTCCTGCAACGTCTGTTGCTGTTTCTGGCTGGCTTGCCAATGCTGCTCCAGTTCACTGCGCTGCCGGGCCCGGTGTTGCGCTTCCTGGGCCTGCTGCCACTGCTGCCGGGCCTGTTCCAGCGCCTGGTGCAGGCGTTCGGCTTCCTGCTGGCAGCGTGCCAGGTGCTGGCGGGCCTGTTCCACATCGTCCTGCGCCTGGGCCTGGGCTTGCTTGCGCTGCTCCAGGCGCTGCGCCTGCGTGGCCTGGGCCTGCAGGGTCTGGGCAAGCCAGTCCATCTGGCGCTGCAAGTGTTCCAACTGCTGCTGGTCCTGCTGGTGGCTTTGCTGCAATTGCTGCGCCTGCTGCCGATGTGCTTGCGCCTGGGCCAGCTCGGCCTGCCAGGCCGTTTCAGGGCGCAGGCGCTCATCGTCGGCCTGGGCTCGCAGCAAGTCGGCCAGCGCATCCACCTGGCTGCGGTAATCGGCAATGCTGGTTTGCAGGGTGGCCAGCCGGGTCTGGTCATCGTGCAGCGCCTGCAACAGTTGGGCCAGCGTGCCGACGGGCTTGCCGGTTTTGCCGATGAAGGTGCCCAGCTCCTGCTCCAGTTGGGCAATCAGGCCATCTCCTGCCGTCGCGGCCAGCGCCGAGGTCTGCTCGCTGGCCGCCTGGCTGTGCAGGGCCGCGTGCAGGTGCTGGCCTGCATGACCTAGGCTGGTTTTGAAGTCCTGGGGCGAAGCGCCCTGCTCGACCCACAGCAGGCCGGGCACCCCCCAATGTTCCGGCTTGTTGCCCTTGGCGGGGAAGCCGAAGCCCAGCAGCTGGGCCAGATAGTCCTCGGCCTCCTGGGCGCTCCAGTGCCGGCTGCCGCTGGTCAGGTCGCAGCGCTTTTTCTTCAAGAAGCTTTTCTCCAGCCGGTAAGGCTGGCCTTGCAGGAAAAACTCCAGCGCCACCGAGGGGGCCGCGCTGCTGTCGTGTTCGGGCCGCAGATCGGCAGCCGAGTTGGAGCTGTGCCGCTCCAGAAACGCCGCCCGGATGGCACGCACCACCGAGCTTTTGCCGGCGCCGTTCGGTCCGGCGAAAAGATTCAGGCCCGGACGCAGGTCGGCCAGTTCCAAATCCGCAAATTTGCGCACCTGCTGCAAGCGCAGGCGTTGCAGGTAAAACGCCGGTGTGTGCTGCGCGGCGGTCATACGGCCTCCCGCTGCAGCCACAGTGCCTGGGTCAGCACGGCCAGGGCGTCCTGGGCAGCGGCGTCGCCCTGCTGGCTTTCGCTGCGCAATTGCTGCAAAACGGTGTCGACATAGCCATCGGCCTGCAGATTGGCCAGCTCCGCATCGCTGGGGGCCAGGCGCAAATCGTCCTGTTCAAGTTGCAGATAACAGGCCGCCGCTTGCGCCTGCGCCAGGGCGGCTTGCAGGCGCTGGTGCTGCGCCCAGCCCAGCACGCCGTGCAGCTGCAGGTGCGCCACGTCCCGGGTCGTCAATTGGCCCAGCCAGTCGATGGCGTGGTCTACATCGTCCTCCAGCACGAAGGTAAATGCCTGCCGCTGCCAGCGGTACTGGCCGACGGCCACGGGGGTGACGGTGGGCAGCGCCCCAGGGGCTGCGATCTCCACCACCAGCGCGTGGCCCGGCTGGTTGTTGTGAAAGCGGTCGGCCTCGGGCGTTCCGCTGTAGGCCATGTGGGGGTTGAGCAATTGCATCCCATGCCAGTCCCCCAGGGCCAGCCAATCGAGCCGCGCCCGGGTGCTGCGCTCCGGCGCAATCGGATTGGGGCTGTCGATGGCATCGTGCAGCAGCCCCTGCA
Source organism: Comamonas sp. (assembly GCA_019104825.1). Classification (GTDB taxonomy): domain Bacteria; phylum Pseudomonadota; class Gammaproteobacteria; order Burkholderiales; family Burkholderiaceae_C; genus Comamonas; species Comamonas nitrativorans. Next base: position 3,482 of record JAHRXD010000232.1, on the reverse strand, counting down.
CGCTGCCGTGGGCCAGGCCGATGCGCACCAGGCCCGGCGGGGTGGCAGCATCGTCCATCCATGCCGTCAAGTCGTCGTAGCAATGGCGTTGCGTCAGGGGCGCGGCCAGCACGGCAAAGCCGTTGAAAACGCACACCTGCGGTTGGAGCAGCAGATGGACGTTTTCGGGGACGCACCCCAGGGCCACGGCCCGCGTCCAGACGCTTTGCGCCAGGGCTGCATCATGGTTGCCGCTGATCATGATCCACGGCCCGGAAAAACCCGCCAGGGCCTGAAACAGGCGGCGCACCCATTTGTCGGACACCGTCTGGGCATCGAACACGTCGCCCGCAACCAGAACGGCATCGACGGCCTGCTCGACCGCCAACGCGGCCAGGCGCTGCACGGCTGCCAAGCGGGCCTGGGCCAGCAGGGGGGCGACCTCCGGGTCAAAGCCGACATAGGTGCGGCCGATTTGCCAATCTGCGGTATGAAGGAACTTGGGCATGGCATCTCATCGTTGCAGGAGTCGGCCATCATACCCATGGTTTTTTGCAAAATTATTTTGATGAAAACAGGGCGTAAACGCTTATTTCATCAGCGAAAACAGCTACTTTTTTCATAAATAATCCACCCCAGTTTTTTCTTGAGGACTCGTGCCATGACCACACCGCTGACCATTTCCGTCCTAGGCACCGGCAACATGGGGCTGCCCATGGCCCGGCGTCTGGCCCAGGCCGGCCACCATGTCCGTGCCTGGAATCGCACCCGGGACAAGGCCATCCCTTTGCTGGCAGACGGCGTCGCCCTGTGCGACACCCCGCGCCAGGCCTGCACTGGGGCCGACGTCGCCGTCAGCCTGCTGGAAAACGGCGCCGTGGTCGAGCAGGTGCTGTTCGGCTGCGGTACCGACAGCGCCTGCCACGGCCTGGCCGCAGGCAGCCTGGCGATCGACATGGCCTCCATCCAGCCACGCCAGGCCCGGGAACATGCCCAGCGCCTGCAAGCCCAGGGCGTGCGCCACCTGGATGCTCCTGTTTCAGGAGGTACTATCGGTGCAGAATCGGGCACCTTGGCTATTATGGTGGGTGGAAATGGCGCCGATTTTGCGCAAGCAGCTCCTGTTTTTCAAGCACTGGGCCGTGCCACCCATGTCGGCCCCCACGGCGCCGGCCAGTTGGCCAAGCTGGCCAATCAGATGATTGTGGGCATCACCATCGGCGCGGTGGCCGAGGCTTTGCTGCTGTGCGAAAAAGGCGGCGCCGACCCGGCCCGGGTACGCCAGGCGATTACCGGCGGCTTTGCCGACAGCCGCATCCTGCAACTGCACGGCCAGCGCATGGTGCAGCGCAACTTCACGCCCGGCGCCCGCATGGGCGTGCAGCTCAAGGACATGCGCAACGCCCTGGCCACTGCCGAGGAGATTGGTCTGGAGACCCCGATTACCGCCCTGTTCGCGCAGCTTTACGCCGACGCGGTGGCGCATGGCTTCGACCAGCTCGACCACAGCGGCCTGTTTGCCGAACTGGCGCGGCGCAACGGGATGCAATAGCCACCGCACCACACCGCGCTACAGAATGCGCCCCAGCATCAGCACCGCAAAAAAGGTAATCCCGGCAATCACGCTCCACTTGAGAATCAGCAGCGTCCAGCGTTTGTAACGCGCACGGCCCGTGCCCAGATAAAACGCCAGGGAAAGCGCTGCCCCCAGGAGCAGGAAAAGAACCAGCCAGCGGAAAATCAACATGCTTGCAGCATCCGATGGCCGAACTACCAGGCCGCAGCCGTTTGATCGAACCCGGCAGGGGCATCCCGCCGCTGGGGAAAAGTCACCATCTCCCAACTGTCGGGCTGCTCCAGCAAAGCCCGCAGCAACTGGTTATTCATTGCGTGCCCGGAGCGGAAAGCGCTGTACGCCCCCAGAATGGGATGGCCGATCAGGTACAGGTCGCCAATGGCATCGAGAATCTTGTGTTTGACAAATTCATCGCCATAGCGCAGGCCATCGCTATTGAGGACTTTGTAGTCATCCATCACGATCGCATTGTCCAGGCCCCCGCCCAAAGCCAGCCCATGGGTGCGCAGCATTTCCACATCCCGGGTAAAACCGAAAGTACGGGCGCGGGCGATATCCCGCACATAGTCCCCGGCCGCCCAATCGAATTCAAAGCTTTGCCCGGTGGAATCGACCGCAGGATGGGCAAAATCAATCTCGAACCGCAATTTGAACCCATGATGGGGATCGAATCGCGCCCACTTCAACTGGGCCCCTTCCCCTTCACGCACTTCCACCGGACGCAGGACGCGGATAAATTTCTTCGGGACTTTCTGCAGCTCGATTCCGGCACTTTGCAGCAGGAACACGAAAGAAGACGACGACCCATCCAGAATCGGCACTTCTTCCGCCGTGATATCGATCACGATATTGTCGATACCCAGACCGCACAATGCCGACATCAAATGTTCGACGGTATGCACCTTGGCATTCTGGGCGCCAATGGTCGAAGCCATCCGCGTATCCACCACCGCCTGGGCAGAAATAGGAATATCCACCGGCTCCGGCAGATCGACCCGGCGAAAGACAATGCCGGTATCCGGCGGGGCCGGGCGCAGCGTCATCTCCACCCTCTGGCCGCTATGAAGCCCCATGCCGACAGCGCGGGTGAGCGTTTTAATGGTTCGTTGCATGAGCATGGGGCGATTGTAGGAAGAGAAAACAAAAACCACCCAAGCCTGCCTATAGAAATTCCTATAGGCGCTATGGGTGGTCTCTACCGCTGGTGTACGCCACCGGCGGGAAGCCGGATCAATCGGCCTGTTTGCGCAAAAAGGCCGGAATTTCCAAATCGTCCATCCCGCCAGAAGCCAGGGCATCCACACGCGCTGCCGCATGGGTACGGTTGGTGCGCCAGACGCTGGGCACCGAAACATCGCTGCCGCCATAGCTGGTGGCAGTCCCCACCGGGGCAGCAGCGGCTGCAGGCGCACCCGCCAGGGCCGCGCTCATGGAGGCCGTAGGGGTACCCGCCAGGGTCATATTGTCCGTGCCGGTACGCAAACCGCCCTGCACCACCGACATCGCCTGACGGCGCACGCCCGGACGGGACAGCCCCGTGGCCACGACCGTCACACGGATGTCGTCGCCCAGGGTATCGTCGTACGCTGCGCCATAGATCACGTGGGCATCGTCGGAAGCATAGGCCTTGATGGTGGTCATGGCCTGGCGCGACTCCGCCAGTTTCAGGCTGCCACGGGCAGCCGTGACCAGCACCAGCACCCCCTTGGCGCCCGACAGGTCGATCCCTTCCAGCAGCGGGCAGGCCACGGCCTGCTCGGCAGCAATACGGGCGCGGTCGGGGCCGTTGGCACGGGCCGTGCCCATCATGGCCTTGCCGGGCTCGCCCATGACGGTGCGCACGTCCTCGAAGTCCACGTTCACGTGGCCGTATTCGTTGATGATTTCGGCAATCCCGCCCACGGCATTGCGCAGCACATCGTTGGCC
>JAHRXD010000173.1 GCA_019104825.1 Comamonas sp. | reverse complement strand
GGGCGACGACGAATTCCAGGCTCAGGAAACCGGCGGTCAGGCACACCGCACCGGCCAGCCAGATGTTGTAGGACGGGGTATAGCCCTTGGCGGAAATGTGGCCGAAGAAGCGCTTGGGCAGCACGCCGTCACGGCCCATGACGTACATCAGGCGCGAGACGCCCGCATGGGCGGCAATGCCCGATGCCATGACCGTCACGATGGCAAAACTCAGCACCACCGACTGGAACAATGCGCCGCCGACCAGCAGCAGGATTTCCGGCTGGGTTTCGTCCACCAGCTTGAAGTACTGGGTCGGGTCGCCGGGGAAGAACAGTTGCAGGAAATAGGTGCTGAAAATGAACAGCAGGCCGGAGATCAGCGCCGTCAGGAACATGGCCTTGGGCAGCGTCTTCTTGGTGTCCTTGGTTTCTTCGGCCAGGGAGCTGAGGGAGTCGAAGCCGGTGAAGGAGAAGCACAGAATCGTCGCCCCGGTCACCAGTGCGCCCACCTGGGTTTTTTCACTCCAGAACGGGTTGAAGCTCCACAGCCCGTCCGCGCCCTGGCCGACAATCGCGCCCAGGGCGTTTTGCCCGGCAGCGAGCTTTTCGTAGATCAGGAAGGTGAAGATGCCGATGATCAGAATCTGCAACACCACGATCAGGCTGTTGAAGTTGGCCACGAAGCGGATGCCGCGCAGGTTCACGCCCACCATGAACAGGGTCAGCCCGATGATCCAGACCCAGTGGTTCACCTCGGGAAACATGTCCGTCAGGTAAATACGCGCCAGCAGGATATTGACCATCGGCGAGAGCAGGTAATCCAGCAGCGACGACCAGCCCACCATGAACCCGGCGTTGGGGTGGATGGACTTTTGCACGTAGGTGTAGGCCGACCCGGACGAGGGGTACTTGCGGATCATGTGCCCGTAGCTGATCGACGTGAGCAAGACCGCGCCCAGGGCGAACATGTAAGCGGTGGGAACGTGCTGAAGGCTGTCGCGCGACACCATGCCGAAGGTGTCCAGCAAGGTCATCGGCTGGATGTAGGCCAGGCCGATCATGATGACCTGCCACATGACCAGGGTTTTTTGCAAGCGGGCGACGGCGTGGGGATGGTGCGAGGGGCTCACGGCAGTGCTTTCCTGACGGGTTAGAACAAGGGGGGCTTGGCGCCGGGACGGTGGGAAGCCGGGCAGGCGAAGTGCGTGGCGTGATCGATGGTGTGCGGGGCGGGGCGCTGGGGCATGGGAATCCTGCAAGCAAACACCCTGCTTGCGTGGGCAGAGCAGGGTGGTGGGGTTTTTGGAAAAAAGCGCCGGATTCTACACAGCCGCTGCCATTGGCCCGGGCTGCCAGGTATTGCAGCAATCTTTATTCAAAAATGGAATAAACAAAAAAAAATATATTGTTTTGAGTTTTAAGGACGGATTTGCACAATCGCCGCATTCATAACACTTCAGGGATGCTTGCGATGCTCTCCACCACTGTGAAATCTGTTGTTTTGGCGGCCGCCTTGGCCATCGGCGGTACGGCCCTGGCGCAGGACAAGCTTCTGAACGTCTCCTACGACGTGGCGCGGGAGTTCTACAAGGACTACAACGCCGCCTTCGTCGCCCATTACAAGAAGACCACCGGCAAGGACGTGAAGATCGACCAGTCCCACGCCGGCTCCAGCGCCCAGGCCCGTGCCGTCAATGACGGGCTGGAGGCCGACGTGGTCACCTTCAACACCACCACCGACGTGCAATTCCTGGCCGACAACGGCGTGGTCGCCAAGGACTGGGTCAACCAGTTCCCGCACTCGGCAGCGCCTACGGCCTCGACCATGCTGTTCCTGGTGCGCAACGGCAACCCCAAGAACATCAAGGACTGGGAAGACCTGACCCGCCCGGACGTGAAAGTCGTCGTCGTGAACCCGAAAACCGGCGGCAACGGCCGTTATGCCTACCTGGGCGCCTGGGGCAGCGTGCGTGAAAAGGGTGGCAGCGATGCCGATGCGGCCGATTTCATCGCCAAGCTCTACAAGAACGTGCCCGTGCTGGCCAAGGGCGGGCGCGATGCCACGGCCACCTTCCTGCAACGCAACATCGGCGACGTGCTGATCACCTTTGAATCGGAAGTGGTGTCGGTCGAGCGCGAATTCGGCAAGGGCAAGGTCGATGCTGTCTACCCCTCGGCCAGCATCATTGCCGAGAACCCCGTTGCCGTGGTGCAGCGCACCGTGGCCAAGCGTGGTTCGGGCGAACTGGCCAAAGCCTATCTGGACTACCTGTATTCCGACGAGGCCCAGGAAATCGCCGCCAAGCACGCCATCCGCCCGCGCTCCGAAGCCGTGCTGAAAAAGCACCAGGACCAGTTCAAGCCCATCCAGCAGTTTGCCGTGAGCAAGTATTTCGGTTCCCTGGCCGAAGCGCAGAAGGTGCATTTCAACGACGGCGGTCAGTTCGACAAGCTGTACCAGGGCGCCAAGTAAGCAAGGGCCGACCATGACCTCGATGGTGCTTGGCGCGACCGCCGACCGCAGCCCGCGCAAAGGCCCGGGCCGGGTGCTGCCCGGCTTTGGCCTGAGCCTGGGCTACACCCTGTTCTACCTCAGCGTGATCGTGCTGATTCCGCTGCTGGCGCTGTTCCTGAAAACCTTCACCATGACCTGGCCGGAGTTCGCCGCCGCCGTCACGGCCCCGCGTGTGCTGGCGGCGTACAAGCTCTCGCTTGGCGCATCGCTGCTGGCGGCCAGCGTCAATCTGGTGTTCGGCCTGCTCATCGCCTGGGTGCTGGTGCGTTACGAATTTCCGGCGAAAAAGCTGGTCGATGCCCTGGTCGATCTGCCCTTTGCCCTGCCCACGGCAGTGGCCGGCATTTCGCTGACGGCGCTGCTGGCCGGCAACGGCTGGGTCGGCCAGTACCTGGAGCCGCTGGGCATCCAGCTGGCCTTTCAGCCCGGCGGGATCGTGATTGCGCTGATCTTCATCGGACTGCCCTTCGTGGTGCGCACGGTGCAGCCGGTGTTGCAGGATTTTGAGAAAGAACTGGAAGAAGCCGCCACCAGCCTGGGTGCCAACCGCTGGCAGATCTTCAAGCTGGTCATCCTGCCCAGCATCACCCCCGCGCTGCTCACCGGCTTTGCCATGGCCTTTGCGCGGGCGCTGGGCGAATACGGCTCGGTCATCTTCATCGCCGGGAACATGCCCATGGTTTCGGAAATTACGCCCCTCATCATCATCGGCAAGCTGGAGCAGTACGACGTGCCCGGGGCGACGGCCGTGGCCGTCGTCATGCTGGGGATTTCGTTCGTGATGCTGCTGGTCATCAATCTGCTGCAAGCCTGGCAGCGCCGCCGTGCGGGGATGCAAGCATGAGTGCCCCATCTACTACCGACAACCGCCGTGCCCAGGCGGGCACGACCGAGGCGGCCTGGATACGCTGGCTGCTGATCGGCCTGAGTCTGGCCTTTTTGCTGCTGTTCCTGGTGCTGCCCCTGGCCGCCGTCTTTACCGAGGCGCTGCGCCAGGGCTGGGACGCCTACCTGGACGGCCTGCGCGAACCCGATGCCTGGTCGGCCATCAAGCTGACCCTGCTCACGGCCATCATCGCCGTGCCGCTGAACCTGGTGTTCGGCGTGGCGGCGGCGTGGTGCATTGCCAAGTTCGAGTTTCGCGGCAAGGCCTTCCTCGTCACCCTGATCGACCTGCCGTTTTCCATCTCGCCCGTCGTGGCCGGCCTGATGTACGTGCTGGTGTTCGGGGCCAACGGCTGGTTCGGCGGCTGGCTGGCGGCGCACGACATCAAGATCATCTTTGCCGTGCCGGGCATCGTGCTGGCCACCGTGTTCGTCACCTTCCCCTTCATCGCCCGCGAGCTGATTCCGCTCATGCAGGCCCAGGGCAACGACGAGGAGCAGGCCGCCGTGGTGCTGGGCGCCAACGGCTGGCAGACCTTCTGGTACGTCACCCTGCCCAACATCAAATGGGGGCTGGTGTACGGCGTGATTCTGTGCAACGCCCGGGCGATGGGGGAGTTTGGCGCGGTCTCCGTCGTCAGCGGCCACATCCGGGGGCAGACCAACACCATCCCGCTGCATGTGGAGATTCTCTACAACGAGTACCAGTCCGTCGCCGCCTTTGCCGCCGCATCGCTGCTGGCGCTGCTGGCCCTGGTCACTCTGGTCATCAAGACCGTGGCCGAATGGAAGGCCGAGCAGCAGCTCAAGGCCGCTGCGCAATTGCCGCCGGAACGGTCAGCTACCATTGGCGTAGCTGCTACCGCTGGTATTTAAACGTTTTCAGATATAAAACCATCTAAGTTTGTTGATTGACAAGCGGTAAAAGCTATTAAAAATGAGTATTGAAGTACGCAACATCGACAAGCGCTTCGGCAATTTCCACGCCCTGCGCAATGTGAACCTGGACATCGCCTCCGGCGAACTGGTCGCGCTGCTGGGGCCGTCGGGTTGCGGCAAGACCACGCTGCTGCGCATCATCGCCGGGCTGGAGGCGCCGGACAGCGGCAGCATCCACTTT
>JAHRXD010000110.1 GCA_019104825.1 Comamonas sp. | reverse complement strand
CGCCCAGGGCGATCTGAGCGAAAACGCCGAATACGAGGCCGCCAAGGACCGCCAGGGCTTTATCGAAGGCCGCATCATGGAGATCGAAGGCAAGCTCTCTGCCGCCCAGATCATCGACCCCGGCAGCCTGGATGCCGGCGGGCGCATCGTCTTTGGTGCGACCGTGGATTTGGAAGATGAAGACACCGGCACCGCCGTCACCTACCAGATCGTCGGCGAGGACGAGGCCGACTTGAAGCTGGGCCTGATCAACGTCTCCAGCCCCATCGCCCGCGCCCTGATCGGCAAGGAGGAGGGCGACGTCGCCGTGGTCATGGCCCCCGGCGGCGAGCGCAGCTACGAAGTGGTGGCGGTGAAGTACCTTTGAATAATTTAATAGCTTCTACCGCTTGAGATACAACGATTTCTTGTCATAAATTATCTGAAATCGTTTGATATCAAGCGGTAGCAGCTATTAAAAATAGTGACACATGAAAACGCTACGACAGCCACCGCTGCGTAGCGTTTTTTTATGGCCGATCCAGCCCGGCTGTTTACAAATTCCCCACCATGTTTTTCGCCACCACCCACTGATCGAACTGCTCGGCCGTCAGGTGCCCGCTGGCAATGGCCGCTTCGCGCAGGGTGGTGCCTTCCTTGTGCGCTTTCTTGGCGATGGTCGCGGCCTTGTCGTAGCCGATGTGCGGATTCAGCGCCGTGACCAGCATGAGGGAGCGTTCGACCAGTTCGCCGATGCGCTCGCGGTTGGGTTCGATGCCCACGGCGCAATGGTCGTTGAAGCTGCGCATGCCGTCGGCCAGCAGGCGCACGCTTTGCAGGAAGTTGTGCGCCACCATGGGGCGGAAGACGTTCAGCTCGAAGTTGCCGCTGGCGCCGCCCACGTTGATGGCCACGTCGTTGCCCAGCACCTGGGCGCACGCCATGGTCAGTGCCTCGCATTGGGTGGGATTGACCTTGCCGGGCATGATGGACGAGCCGGGTTCGTTCTCCGGGATGCTGATTTCGCCGATGCCGCTGCGCGGCCCGCTGGCCAGCCAGCGCACGTCGTTGGCGATTTTCATCAGGCTGGCGGCCAGGGTTTTCAGGGCGCCATGGGCGTGGACGAGGGCGTCGCAACTGGCCAGGGCCTCGAACTTGTTCGGGGCGGTGACCAGGTTTTCGCCGGTCAGGCGGGCCAGCTCCTTGGCTACTGCCTCGGCGTAGCCCTTGGGGGCGTTCAGGCCGGTGCCCACGGCGGTGCCGCCCAGGGCCAGCTCGCTCAGGTGGGGCAGGGCCGCCTGCACGTGCGCCGCGCCGTGGGTGAGCTGGGCCACCCAGCCGGAGATTTCCTGGCCCAGCGTCAGGGGCGTGGCGTCCTGCAGGTGGGTGCGGCCGATTTTCACGATGTCGGCAAATGCCGTGGATTTGTCCGCCAGCGTCTGGCGCAGCAGCTCCAGCGCGGGCAGCAGGCGCTGCTGCAAGGCCACCACGGCGGCGACGTGCATGGCGGTGGGGAAAACGTCGTTGCTCGACTGGCTTTTGTTCACGTCGTCGTTGGGGTGGACGAGGCGGCCCTCGCCCCGTTCGCCGCCCAGCAGCTCGCTGGCGCGGTTGGCCAGCACTTCGTTCATGTTCATATTGCTTTGCGTGCCCGAGCCGGTCTGCCAGACCACCAGGGGGAACTCGTCCGGATGCCTGTCGGCCAGCACTTCGTCGGCGGCGGCGGTGATGGCCTTGCTCTTTTTCTCGTCGAGCAGGCCCAGCTTGTGGTTCACCACGGCGCTGGCGCGTTTGACCAGGGCCAGGGCGTGCAGGATTTCGCGCGGCTGCTTTTCGCCGCTGATGGAGAAGTTGATCAGCGAGCGCTGCGTCTGCGCCCCCCACAGGTGCTGCGCCGGGACGGCGATCGGGCCAAAGCTGTCGGATTCCATGCGGGTGTCGGTCATCGTGCTACTCCTTGTTGCGATGGCGGCCATGCTAGCCCAGGAGGCGTGCGGGCGACGAATCGGGCCATTGAAAATTCATAACTCTTCTATAAGAGTTTGATCCTTAGCCAGGGTCGTGTCAGGTCTTGGCCCGATAATCCGGGGATACCCTCCCGCGCACAGCGCTTTCTTTTACCGTAGAGAGACGATGACCACCACCATTCGCTACCAGGACCTGGTTGAATCCGTTGCAGCTTCCCTGCAATACATCAGCTACTACCACCCGGCCGATTACATCCAGCACCTGGCCCGCGCCTACGAGCGCGAGCAAAGCGCTGCGGCCAAGGACGCCATGGCGCAGATTCTGACCAACTCCAAAATGGCGGCCTTTGGCCACCGGCCGATCTGCCAGGACACGGGCATCGTGAACGTCTTCCTGAAAATCGGCATGGACGTGCGCTTTGACGGCTTTCCTGCCGACCAGAGCCTGGAAGACGCCATCAACGAAGGCGTGCGCCGGGGCTACCTGAACCCGGACAACACCCTGCGGGCCTCGGTCGTGGCCGACCCGTTGTTTGCGCGGAAAAACACCCGCGACAACACCCCGGCGGTGATCAACGTGCAGATCGTCCCGGGCGACAAGCTGGACGTGACCGTGGCGGCCAAGGGCGGCGGCAGCGAGAACAAGTCCAAGGTCATCATGATGAACCCCAGCGACAACCTGGTGGACTGGGTGCTGAAAACCGTGCCGGAAATGGGCGCGGGCTGGTGTCCGCCGGGGATGCTGGGCATCGGCGTCGGCGGTACGGCGGAAAAAGCCGTGTTGCTGGCCAAGGAAAGCTTGATGGAAGACCTGAACATGTACGAGCTGCAGGCCAAGGCCGCGCGGGGCGAAAAGCTCGACCAGGTCGAGGAACTGCGCCTGGAGCTGTACGAAAAGGTCAATGCCCTGGGCATTGGTGCCCAGGGGCTGGGCGGCCTGTCGACCGTGCTGGACATCAAGATCAAGCTCTATCCCACGCACGCCGCCTCCAAGCCCGTGGCCATGATCCCGAACTGCGCGGCCACGCGCCATGCGCACTTCGTCATGGACGGCAGCGGCCCGGTCTACCTGGAAGCACCCAGCCTCGACCTGTGGCCCAAGGTGGAATGGACGCCCAATACCGAAACCAGCAAGCGCGTCGATCTGAACCAACTCACCAAGGAAGAAGTCGCCAGCTGGAAGCCCGGCCAGACCCTGCTCTTGAACGGCAAGATGCTCACCGGCCGCGATGCCGCGCACAAGCGCATCCAGGACATGCTGGCCAAGGGCGAGAAGCTGCCCGTGGACTTCACCAACCGCGTGATCTACTACGTCGGCCCGGTCGACCCGGTGCGTGACGAGGTGGTCGGCCCTGCCGGCCCGACCACGGCCACCCGCATGGACAAGTTCACCCGCATGATGCTGGAGAACACCGGCCTGATCGCCATGATCGGCAAGTCCGAGCGCGGCCCGGTCGCCATTGAGGCCATCAAGGACAACCAGAGCGCCTACCTGATGGCCGTGGGCGGTGCTGCCTACCTGGTGTCCAAGGCCATCAAGCACGCCAAGGTGCTGGCCTTTGAAGACCTGGGCATGGAAGCCATCTACGAGTTCGACGTGGTGGACATGCCCGTCACCGTGGCCGTGGATGCCGGCGGCACCAGCGCCCACATCACCGGCCCGGCCGAGTGGAAGCAGCGCATTGCCCAGGGCGAGTTTTCGGTGAGCAAAAGCAAAAGCGCATAAGAACCTGTTCACACT
>JAHRXD010000254.1 GCA_019104825.1 Comamonas sp. | reverse complement strand
CTGCTCGCGCCGCCGCGAACTGCGCCACAGCGACTGGCTGGACATCGCCCACATGCTGCGCGATGCGGGCAAGGAGGTCGTGCTCTCGACCATGGTGCTGCTGGAATCGACCAGCGACGTGGCCGACATGCACAAGATCGTGCGCGAAGAAGGCTTCCTCATCGAAGCCGGCGACATGGGCGCCGTGCACAACCTGGCGGGCAAGCGCCCCTTCGTCGCCGGGGCGCAGCTCAACCTGTTCAACGCAGACGCCCTGGCCTGGATGGCCAGCCTGGGCGCCACGCGCTGGGTCATGCCGCTGGAGATGCGCAGCAGCGACCTGGCCGTACTCCAGGCAAGCCGCCCTGCCGGGCTGCAAACCGAAGTGTTTGCCTATGGCCGGATGCCGCTGGCCTTCTCGGCCCGCTGCTTTACCGCCCGCCACTACAACCTGCCCAAGGACGACTGCGGCTTTCGCTGCATCGAACACGCCGACGGCCAACTGCTCAAAAGCCGCGAGGGCGAGGCTTTCCTCACCCTCAACGGCATCCAGACCCAATCGGCCAAGGTACACAACCTGATTGCCGACGTACCCCAACTGGCCGACCTGGGCGTGGACGTGCTGCGCCTGTCGCCCCAATCGCAGCACATGGCCGACATCGTGGCCGCCTTCGATGCGGCCCGCAAAACCGCTGCTCCGCTGCCCGATGCCTGTACCGTCCGCGCCATGCGCCCCTTCATGCCGGCCGATTCCTGTAATGGCTACTGGCATGGCCGCCCCGGCATGGAGCTGGTCGAACCCGCCCTGGCCCCGGCCTGAAAACCTCTCTGGAACCCAAGGACTTGCCATGACCGCCACCTCACCCGCCCCCTTCACCCTGCCCGCCCCGGTGGGCGCCGTGCTGGCCCGCCTGCCGGCCTACCCCGGCTCGATGCTGCTGGTGACGGCCATCAACTTCGCCCTGGCCAAGCAGTTGCCGGACGACGTGAAGGCCATCCTGCACGGCAAGCGCATCAGCATCCGCGTGCGCGATGCACGGCTGGGCTTCGATTTCACCTGGAACGGCCAGCGCTTTGCCCCCAGCCAGCCCTACGCCGAGGCCGACCTGACCATCCGCGCCAATGCCCAGGATTTCCTGCTGCTGGCCCAGCGCCGCCAGGACCCGGACACCCTGTTCTTCAACCGCCGCCTCGTCATGGAAGGCGATACCGAACTCGGCCTGGTCGTGAAAAACGCCCTGGACGCGCTGGAGCTGCCCGTCCTCGACCCCAGCCACTGGCACCCCCGCGCCGTGCTGGAACGCAAGGCCCCGCACCTGGCCCGGCAATTGCCCGCCCTGCCCTCGTTCAGCGCCTTGTTCGGAAGCCGACCATGACCGACACCGCCCCCCCCGCCGATGCCGCCAGCGCTGCCCTGCCGCTGGTCTACTCCTGCTCCGGCTGCTCCAGTGCCGCGCAGCTGGCCAACCACGTCGCCGTGCGCATGGACCGCACCGGGATGGCGGAAATGTCCTGCATCGCCGGTGTCGGGGGCGACGTGCCCAAACTGGTGAAACTGGCCACCTCGGGCCGCCCCATCCTGGCGCTGGACGGCTGCCCGCTGGAATGCGTGCGCAACTCCCTGGCCCGCCACAGCGTCACACCCGTACGCCATTACCAACTGCACAAATACGGCGTGAAAAAGCGCAACCACCAGGACTTCGACCCCGAGCAGGCGGCCGCCGTGCTGGAACACATCCAGGCCGACCTGCAGGCCCACCCTCTGCCCCAACCCGAAGCCACCCATGCCTGAGCCGCGCCAACGCATCATCGTCGGCATCTCCGGCGCCAGCGGGGCCATCTACGGCGTGCGGCTGTTGCAGGCGCTGCGCCAGCAGCCGCAGATCGAAACGCACGCCGTCATCTCCGACGCCGGCTGGCTCAACATCACCCACGAACTGGGTCTGGAACGCGCCCAGGCCAGTGCCCACATTGACGCCCTGGCCGACGTGGTGCATGGCATCGACAACATCGGCGCCAGCATCGCCAGCGGCTCATTCCGCGCCGTCGGCATGGTGGTCGCGCCCTGCTCCATGCGCACGCTGGCGGCCATCGCCCACGGCCTGGCCGACAACCTGCTCACCCGCGCGGCGGACGTGATGCTCAAGGAGCGCCGCCGCCTCATCCTGCTGGCGCGGGAAACCCCGCTGCACCTCGTCCACCTGCGCAACATGACCACCGTGACGGAAATGGGCGCCATCGTCTGCCCCCCCGTGCCCGCCTTCTACCAAAAGCCGCAGACCGTGGAAGACATCGTGCAGCACAGCATCGCCCGCGTGCTTGACCTGCTGGGGCTGGAGCAGCAACTGGCCGCGCCCTGGGCGGGGTTGCATTCCGGGTAGCAGGCATTAAAATTCTGCAATACAGAATCTTTAATACAGAAAAACGCCATGATCCGCTCGTTTGCCTGTGCCGATACCGAGGCACTGTTCCACAGCCGGGCGGTTCCTGCCTTCAGGAACATCGAGCGCGTGGCACGGCGCAAACTGCTGCAACTGCACGCGGCTACCGAGCTGGTCAGCCTGCGCATCCCGCCAGGCAACCTGCTCGAAGCCTTGAAAGGCGACCGCCGTGGGCAGCACAGCATCCGCATCAATGACCAATGGCGCATCTGTTTTGCCTGGCACGACGATGGCCCCTACCGGGTCGAAATCGTGGACTACCACTAGGGGAACATGACCATGACCGAACTACTCGACGAAATCCATCCCGGTGAAATCCTGCTGGAAGACTTCATGAAGCCGATGGGCATCACCGCCCGTCTGCTGGCCGCAGATATTGACGTGCCGCCCAGCCGCATCAGCGAGCTGGTACACGGCAAACGCCCGATTACCGCCGACACGGCTTTGCGGCTGGGCCTGTTCTTTGGCATGGAGCCGCGCTTCTGGATGAACCTGCAAACCGAATACGACATGCGCGTGGCCACCCGCACCCTGAGCGAAAAAATCGCCCCCAGGGTGCGTGTCTTCCAACCGCCTGCCGTGGCCGGTTGATGGAGATAAATTGGTAGCTGCTACCGCTGTCCCCATCATCATTTCCATCACTTCTTATTCAAAATGCACTACCGCGATCTGCGTGACTTCATCGCGCAACTGGAAAGTCGGGGCGAACTGCGCCGCATCAGCGCCCCCGTTTCGCCCCACCTGGAAATGACCGCGCTGGCCGACCGCGTGCTGCGCTCGGGCGGCCCGGCGCTGCTGTTTGAAAACCCCACCGGCCACCGGATGCCTGTGCTGGCCAATTT
>JAHRXD010000166.1 GCA_019104825.1 Comamonas sp. | reverse complement strand
AGGCGCCGCCGATTTCCGCGCCCGAGGTGCCGATGTTCACGTTCACGATGCCGCAGTCCGCACCCCGGGCGCTGCAGAAAAGCTCGGCTTCGCGCAGGTCGTTGGTGAAGATGGACGCCGACAGCCCATGCTCGCTGGCATTGACCAGGGCGATGGCCTCGTGCAGATCGGCAAACGGCAGCAGGTACAGCACCGGCGCAAACGTCTCGCGCAGCATGGGGCCGCTGTGGCTGGGCATTTCCACCAGCGCCGGGCGCACGTAGCTGCCGCCACCACTGGCCACCGCCTGCCCGCCATGCACCGTGGCACCCAGCGCCTGGGCTTCCAGCAGCGCCACCTGCATGGCCTCCAGCGCCAAGTTATCCACCAGCGGCCCGACCAGGGTGTCTACCGCCAGCGGATTGCCCACCGGCAGCCGCGCATACACCGTTTGCAACCGCTGCACCAGATCGGCATACAGCGACTGGTGGATGAACAGCCGCCGCAGCGTGGTGCAGCGCTGCCCGGCCGTGCCAGCGGCAGCAAACACGATGGCCCGCAGCGCCAACGCCAGATCGGCGCTGGGGCAGACCACGGCGGCGTTGTTGCCCCCCAGCTCCAGCAGGCTGCGCTTGAAGTGCCGGGCACAGGCCTGGCCCACCGCCCGGCCCATACGGCTGGAGCCGGTGGCGCTGACCAGGCGCACCTCGGGCGCTTCGACCAATGCCTGCCCCAGCGCACCGTGGCCCAGGACGACGCTGGAGATCGCCGCAGCGTGGCCCGCCTCCTGCAACGCCTGTTGCAGCAGCCGGTGCAATGCCAGGGCGGATAGCGGCGCTTTTCCGACGGCTTCCACACCAGCGCATTGCCGCACACCAGCGCCAGCGCGGCATTCCAGGCCCACACCGCCATCGGAAAGTTGAACGCCGTGACGATGCCCACCACCCCCAGCGGGTGCCAGGTTTCACGCAAGTGGTGTTCGGGCCGCTCACTGGGCATGGTCAGCCCGTACAACTGGCGCGACAGGCCCTGGGCAAAGTCGCACATGTCGATGACTTCCTGCACCTCGCCCAGGCTTTCGCTGCGGATTTTCCCGACCTCCAGGCTGATCAGCTCGGCCAGCGCCGCCTTGTGCTGACGCACCAGCGCCCCGAAGGAACGCACCACCGCGCCCCGCTGCGGCGCGGGCACCTGTTGCCAGTCGGCCTGCACGCGCTGGGCCTGGGCCAGTTGGGCCTGCAGCCGGGGCACGGTGGTGCAGGCCAGCGCCGCCAGACGGCTCCCGTCGATGGGGCTGTGGACGAACAGGGGCGCATCCTGCCCAACCGGGGCGGGCAGCACGACGCCCAGGGTCTGCAAAATCCGGGCCGCCGTGGCAGCGTATTCGGTCGATGGTTCGGTGAATGGCATGGCTGTCTCCTTTCCTCTTCAAACGCAAGCGCTGTTGGCGTACACCGCCCCGAATCGGTTGGCCAGGAAAGCGGGCAGCGCCACGGCCTCCTGCCGCACCAGACCGGCATTCGGCAATTGCCCCTGGGCGAGCAAATCCAGCACGGCGCAGATGCTGGAGGCGGTGCTGTTCTGGATGGCGCTGATCCTGCGGCCATGCAGGGTGGTGCCGAAAATCTCCTGGGCATAGTTGCGCTGCAACAAGCGCCCGCCCTGCCGGCCGCTGACGCTGATGAAAACCACCACCACGTCCTGCTCGGTGGCGGGCAGCGCCCCTTCCAGCACCTGCCGCAGCAGGGCGCGGTCGTCGCGCAAACGCAGTTCATCCAGCAAGAAGCGCATCAGCCGCGCATGGCCCGGATAACGCAGGGTTTTGTAGTTGAGTTCGCGCACCCGCCCCTGCAGGCTGTGCGCCAGGCTACCCAGGCCGCCGGAGGTGTTGAACGCCTCGTAGTCCTGCCCCAGCACGCGCAGTTGCTCCAGCCCCTGCAGGGCGGGCACGGTCTGCAAACGCCCTTCGGCAATGGCTTCGCACGGCTGGCAATACTCGTTGATGACGCCCTCGGTACTCCACGACAACTGGTAGCCCAGGGCGTTGTCGGGAAAGCGCGGCAGCGCCCCGACGCGCAAATGCACCGTATCCAGGCTGTCGAACCCCTGGCACAAATGCGCTGCGGCAATCGAGACAAAGCCCGGCGCCAGCCCGCATTGCGGGATCAGCGCCGTTCTGGCATCGGCTGCCAGCGCCTGGATGGCCTGGGTGCTGGCCACGTCTTCGGTCAAATCCAGGTAGTGCGCCCCCACGGCCACCGCCGCCTGCGCCAGCCGCGCCATCTGGTGAAACGGCACGGCGCCAAGCAGGGCAAACGCCCCTTCCAGCAGGGGGCGCACATCCCCATCGGGCGCCAGCAGCGCGGGGACGATGGCCGGATGCTGCGGCAGCGCCGCCAGCGCCTGGGCATTGGGGTCGAGTACCTGCACCCGGTAGTCCCCGCTATGGGCCAGCAGGTTGGCAATGGTCACGCCGATACGGCCAGCCCCGACAACAGCAATCTTTTGCATGGCATCTCCTGAGATTCGACATTCAATAAAAAATTATTGAATGTGATCCGGTGTTGCGCCATACGGCTTTACGCGCATACGGCATGCATACAAGGCGCATAAAAAACGCCCCTGGCGGGGCGTTTCTGGCTTGGGAGCAGGCTTACAGCGAGTCGATGAAGCTGCGCAGCTTGTCGCTGCGGCTGGGGTGTTTCAGCTTACGCAGCGCCTTGGCCTCGATCTGGCGGATGCGTTCGCGCGTCACGTCGAACTGCTTGCCCACTTCTTCCAGCGTGTGGTCGGTGGACATTTCGATGCCGAAGCGCATGCGCAGCACCTTGGCTTCGCGCGGGGTGAGGCCGTCGAGGATGTCTTTCACCACATCACGCAGGCCGGCCTGCATGGCCGCGTCCATCGGCGCGGTGTTGTTGGTGTCCTCGATGAAGTCGCCCAGGTGGCTGTCGTCGTCGTCGCCGATGGGGGTTTCCATCGAGATCGGCTCCTTGGCGATTTTCATGATCTTGCGGATCTTGTCCTCGGCCATTTCCATCTTCTCGGCCAGCAGGGCGGCGTCCGGCTCGAAGCCGAACTCCTGCAGGTGCTGGCGCGACAGGCGGTTCATCTTGTTGATCGTCTCGATCATATGCACCGGGATACGGATGGTGCGGGCCTGGTCGGCAATCGAGCGGGTGATGGCCTGACGAATCCACCACGTCGCGTAGGTCGAGAATTTGTAGCCCCGGCGGTATTCGAACTTGTCCACCGCCTTCATCAGGCCGATGTTGCCCTCTTGAATCAGGTCGAGGAACTGCAAACCGCGATTGGTGTACTTCTTGGCGATGGAGATCACCAAGCGCAGGTTGGCCTCGATCATTTCCTTCTTGGCAAAACGGCTGGCGCGTTCGCCGTCGTTCATGCGCTTGTTGATGCGCTTGAGTTCTTCCAGCGGCACCACCACGCGGTTCTGCAGGTCGATCAGGGCCTGCTGCAATTCCTGCACATCGGGGATGTTGCGGCCCAGGATGGCGCTGTAGGGCTTGCCGGCGGCGGCGTGCTTTTCCACCCATTGCAGGTTCAGCAGGTTGGGCGGGAAGTCCTTGATGAACTGCTCCTGCGTCATGCCGCACTTGTCCACGATGATCTTGCGCAGCTCGCGCTCTTTCTTGCGCACGTCGTCGACCTGGGCGCGGGCCATGTCGCACAGTTTTTCGATGGTCTTGGCGGTGAAGCGGATGGTCATCAGCTCCTGGGTGATCGATTTCTGCACCTTGACGTAGGTAGGCGAACCCCAGCCGTCCTTGTCGTAGGCCTTGCGCAGCTTGTCGAACAGTTCGCGCATCCGGTCGAAGCGCTCCAGCGCGTCGGTCTTGAGCTTTTCCAGCAGGCGCGTCATGGCCTTGGAGCCGCCCTTGCCGTCGTCGTCGTCCTCTTCGTCGTACTCGTCGAAGTCTTCCTCGGCCACGTAGTCGTCATTTTCATCGGCATTGACGAAGCCATCGACGATGGTGGAGATCACCACCTTGCCTTCGCGGATGTCCTCGGCCATTTGCAGCACTTCGGCAATGGTGGCGGGCGAGGTAGAGATGGCCTCCATCATGTCCATCAGGCCGCCTTCGATGCGCTTGGCGATTTCGATTTCGCCTTCGCGCGTGAGCAGCTCGACCGTGCCCATCTCGCGCATGTACATGCGCACGGGGTCGGTGGTGCGGCCAAATTCGCTATCGACGGTCGAGAGGGCCGCCTCGGCTTCTTCCTCGGCCTCTTCCT
>JAHRXD010000162.1 GCA_019104825.1 Comamonas sp. | reverse complement strand
CGAGATGTATTTCTGCACCTCGTGCAGCTTGGAGGAGTAGATGTTCATCAGCGGGTTCTCCTGGCCGTCGAACACGCCCTGTTGCAGCGCGATGTACAGCTCGGAGAAGGCCAGCGGCCCCGGGTTGGCGCCCAGCGACTTGAAGATGTCGAGCGTCATCGTGTCGGGCGGGGTGCGCAGCTTGATGCCTTGCAGGTCTTCCGGGGTGACGATCGGGCGCTTGCTGTTGCTGACGTGGCGGATGCCGTTGTCCCACAGTGCCAGCAGCACCAGACCCTTGCCGTTGGCCGCCTCGTCGAGCTTGGTGCCCACCGGGCCATCGACCACCTTGTAGGCATGGTTCAGGTCGCGGAACAGGAAAGGCAGGCCCAGCAGGCCGAACTCCGGCACGACACCGGCGGTGCTGCCCTGCGAGTTGGCGCTGAAGGCCAGCGTGCCCAGGCGCATGTTGGTCAGCGATTCGACGTCGTCCCCGAACTGGGCGCTGCCTCCGACCTCGACCTTGACGCGGCCGTTGGTCTTCTGCTGCACCAGCTCGGCGAATTTAAGTGAGGCCTCGGCTTTCGGGTTGCCCGGCGCAGCGTTGTGCGACAGGCGCAGCACCTGTTGCGCCCAGCTGCTGGAAGCGGTCATGGCCAGGGTGGCGGCGAGTGCGATCAGCGTCTTTTTCATGGGTGTCTCCTTGTTCCTGCTTTGAGTACCCCAGGGCCGGTCGCGGCCCCCGGGGACGATGGTGTCGATGCGATGGGCGGCCCGGCCTGCGCCGGGCTGTGCCGCTTCAGCCGTGAATGAGCATGCCGCCGTTCACGTCCAGGGTGATGCCGGTGCAGTACTTGGACAGATCGCTCGCCAGGAATACCACGCAGCCCGCGACGTCGTTGGGTTCGCCGATGCAGCCCAGCGGAATGGAATCGAGGATGGCCGCGCGCTTGTCCTCGGGGATCTTGCCCTTGTTGATGTCGGTGGCGATCAGGCCCGGGGTGATGCAGTTGACGCGGATGTTGTCGGCGCCGAACTCGCGCGCCATGGCCTTGGCCAGGCCGAGCACGCCCGCCTTGGCGGCCGAGTAGTGCGGGCCACCGAGGATGCCGCCGCCACGCTGGGCGGATACCGACGAAATGCCCACGATCGAGCCACTCTTCTGTGCCTGCATGGTCGGGATCACCGCCTGCGACATGTACAGCGTGCCGCGCAGGCTGACGTCGAGCACCGCATCGTAGTCGGCGGGGGTGATGTCCACCGTCTTGCGCGGCTGGGTGATGCCGGCGTTGTTCACCAGCACGTCGATGGTGCCGTGTTCGGCCTTGGCCTTGGCAAAGGCTTCGACGGTGGAGTCCCAATCGCCCACGTTGCCCACCGAGGCGTAGAACGTGTAGCCCAGGGCTTTTTGTTCGTCGAGCCACTTTTGGTAATCGCGCGTCGGGCCGCAGCCAGCAATCACCTTGAAACCATCGTCGTGCAGACGCTGGCAAATTGCGGTACCGATGCCGCCCATACCGCCGGTCACATAAGCTACTTTCTGACTCATAAATCTCCTCCTTGCATATCTCTATCGGATGGTTGCGGACCACGGCCGAGGCAATGGCCCACGGGAATGAAACTCTGTTTCAGGTACGCTCGACAGCCAGGGCCACGCCCATGCCGCCGCCGATGCACAGCGAGGCGATACCCTTCTTGGCGTCGCGGCGCTGCATTTCGTGCAGCAAGGTCACCAGCACACGGCAGCCCGAAGCACCGATGGGGTGGCCGATGGCAATGGCCCCGCCATTGACGTTCACCTTGCTGGCGTCGATGTCCAGCACCTTGTTCACGGCGCAGGCTTGCGCGGCAAAGGCTTCGTTCAGCTCGAACAAATCGACATCGGCCACAGTCCAGCCCGCACGATCGAGCGCCTTACGCGTGGCGAACACCGGCCCCATGCCCATGGTGGCAGGATCGAGACCGCTGGTGGCATAAGCCTTGATGGTGGCCAGGGGCTTGAGTCCCAGCGCAGCGGCCTTGCTGGCCTTCATCACCACCACGGCAGCCGCGCCGTCGTTGATGCCCGAAGCGTTCCCGGCCGTCACCGACCCCTCTTTGTCGAACGCCGGACGCAGACCTGCCAGGGCTTCCAGGCTGGTTTTGCGATTCAGGTATTCATCGGTATCGAACACCACCGGATCGCCCTTGCGCTGAGGAATGACCACCGGCACGATTTCGTCCTTGAACCGGCCAGCATCCTGCGCCGCAGCGGCTTTTTGCTGGCTGGCAATGGCCAGCTCGTCCTGTTGGGTGCGGGTAATGGCGTTTTCCTTGGCGACGTTTTCCGCCGTGATGCCCATGTGGTACTGGTTGTATACATCCCACAGGCCATCGACGATCATCGTGTCCTGCATCTTCCAGTCGCCCATGCGCGGGCCGTCGCGCGAACCTTTGAGGACGTGGGGCGACAGGCTCATGTTCTCCTGTCCACCGGCCACGACAATTTCGCTGTCGCCCGTTGCCACGGCCTGCGCGGCCAGCATCACGGCTTTCAGGCCCGAGCCGCATACGGCGTTGATGGTCAGGGCCGGGGTTTCCTTGGCCACACCGGCTTTCATCATGGCCTGACGGGCCGGATTCTGGCCCACCCCGGCCGCCAGAACCTGACCCATGATGACCTCCCCGACCTGATCCAGCCCCACATTGGCGCGAGCCAGTGCCTCCTTGATGACGATGGAACCTAACTCGGTGGCGGGCACTTTGGCCAGGCTGCCGCCGAACTTGCCGACCGGGGTACGAACCGCAGAAACAATGACGATGTCTTCCATAAGTTTTCCTTAAAGGTAAAGAAATACAAAACAGCCTTCGGAACGCCGAAGCGTTCTTATGCTTTTTGTAGTACGTAGCGGCCGGGTGCGGCCTCGATTTCCTTGAATTTCGTGCCCTTGCCATAGCGCTTGGGCGCAGGAACAAGCTTGCCTGCGTGGCCTTTGAGCCAGTTCGACCAATCGCTCCACCAGCTGCCGGGCAATTCCTCGGCGCCCTCCTGCCAGGCTTCCAGCGTTTCGGGCAATGCGCCGTCGCTGCGAATCCAGTGGCTGCGTTTGTTTTTTGCCGGCGGGTTGATAACCCCGGCAATATGGCCCGAAGCGCCCATGACAAAACGTTTTTCGCCCGGCAGCACCTTGGTGGCCGCGTAAGACGCATGAATGGGCACGATATGGTCTTCGCGCGAACCGTAGATATACACCGGCATGTCCAGCGTTCCCATATCCAGCACCTCGCCGCAAACGGTGAGCTTGCCCGGCTTGATCAGATTGTTTTCCAGGTAGGTATTGCGCAAATACCAAGCGTACCAAGGGCCGGGCAGATTGGTGGAGTCGCTGTTCCAATAGAGCAGGTCGAACGCAGGCGGGGTTTCCCCTTTCAGATAGTTGCCGACCACGTAGTTCCATACCAAGTCGTTGGGGCGCAGGAAACTGAAGGTGGCGGCCAGCTCCTGGCCTTTGAGCAGGCCGCCCTGCCCCATCTGGGCTTCGCGTGTCTGCACGAAAGTCTCGTCGATAAAGACGTCCAGGATGCCCGTATCGGTAAAGTCCAGCAAGGTCGTGAGCAAGGTCACGCTGGCAACCGGCTTTTGTCCACGGGCCGCCAGAACAGCCAGGGCCGTGGAGAGCATGGTGCCGCCAACGCAGAACCCCAGCGCATTGATTTGCTTGGCACCAGCGATTTCCTGCACCACACCAATGGCCTCGATGACTGCGCGTTCGATATAGTCGTCCCACGTCAGTTCGGCGCACGAGGCATCGGGATTGCGCCAGCTGATGACAAAGGTGCGCTGCCCCTGGCTGACCGCATAGCGAATCAGCGAATTTTCGGGCTGCAAATCCAGAATATAAAATTTATTAATGCAGGGCGGCACCAGCAAAAATGGACGCTCATGAACCTTTTCCGTCAACGGCTTATATTCCAGCAGCTGGAATATTTCGTTTTCATAGACAACGGCCCCTTCGGTGGTGGCAACGTTTTTCCCGACCTGAAAAACGCTCTCGTCGGTCATCGAAACATAGCCTTTTCCCATATCCTGCAGCATATTCTGCAGCCCCTTGGTCAGGCTCTCGCCCTTGGTTTCTAGGGCTTTTTGCTGGGCATCGGGGTTGAGCGCCAAAAAATTGCTCGGTGCCATGGCCGCCACCCACTGTTCGACGGCAAAACGGATGCGCTGGCGGGTCTTTTCGTCGGCCTGCACCGCTTCGGCCATGCCCATCAGTGCCTGCGAATTGAGCGAATACGCTGCTGCCGTAAATGCAGCCAGGGGATTCTTGGCCCAGTTGGGGCTGGCAAAGCGACGGTCATCAGGCACCTGCGGCGGGTTGCTGATGCCACCGCTCCACAACTGGCTTGCCTGTGCAATATAGTTTTGCTGCAGCGACTGGAGTTTTTCCATGTCAAACTGCACCTGGGCTGCCTCCGCTGAGGGGGCTGCACCCAACTGACCGAAGGTCTGCATGGCTTTGGCCCAATGCTCGGTGAAAAATTGTTGAACGCCCTCCGTCCAGATGGGTTCCGAGGCCATAGACCAATACTCCTTTTTGATAAGTACGTTTCGTCAGATTGTTGCCAATTCACATCAGAGTGACAATATAAACCAGAGTAACCTGACTAGGCTTTAAAAACCGTTCTTTTCCGCGTTTACCCTTCCCCGATAATATTGAGATGTATTTAATCGTGATTGCCTGGCTCTACGTCACCGTGATGATGACCGTAGCCGAAGCCAGCGCCCCAAACGGCAGCCTATTGGGCGCTGCGATAACGTTCATTTTTTACGGCCTGCTGCCTTGCGCCATCCTGGTCTACATTCTGGGCACCCCCGAGCGCAAGCGCCGCTTGCGTGCCCGGCAGCAGCACGAGCAGCAGCAATGGGATGCCGCCCAGGCCACGGCAGCGGCAGCCACCGAACTGCCGCCTTCAGACGCCGGAGCGCCAGATCGCAGCGGCCATGCGCCCGGTGCTGCCCAAAACGCCGGCATCGCGGCGGTGCGAGAAGAAACGTAGCGGATTGCCCACCGTACACCACGGTGCGCTGGAATCGTTGCCGTAAAGGTGCTGCACGCCCAGCGCCTGCCACCGCTGGCGGGCAAGCGCTGGTAAATCGGCCTGCCATTTCTGCGCTGCCTTTCCAGGCGTAAAACAGCGCTGCGCCTGCGGCGCGGCAGCCGTGAAGGCGGCAACCACCTCGGCGCCGACCTCGAACGCCTGCGGGCCAATGCACGGGCCCAGCCAGACCTGGGTTTGCGCGGCAATGTCGGCAGCGCTGCCGCCGCCCTGCTGACGGGCCAGACTGCAATACGCATGCCACAACTGCTCCAGTACCCCGATTCCGGCGCTGCCTGCCAGGCCGCGCCAGCCGGCATGGGCCGCGCCCACGATGCCCAGGCAGCGGTGCGCAATCAAAACCGGCAGGCAATCGGCCACCATGATGGTGCAGGCATGGCCCGGTTCGGCGGTGATGCAGGCATCAAACGCCAGACCGTCGGCTGCGGCCAGGGGCAACCGGGCAACCTGTACCCCATGCACCTGCTGCAGGAATTGGGGCTGCACACTGTGCCCGCCGATCTGCGTGAGCGCCTGCGTGAAAAGTGCCCGGTTGTCTGCCACGTCACGCGGGACGTCGCCCACATGGTCGCCCAGATTCATGCTGTCCCAGGGGCTGGCACTCACCCCGCCGGCACGCGTGGTAAAAATGGCGTGTACCCCGGCGATGGCGGGCCAGTCGGGTTGCAGCCAGGCGAAGGGCAAAGGTGCATCGTTCTTCATCGCGTGCAGCATAGCAAGAGGCTTTCAGCGCCGGCTGGGCATGGCACACTTGGGCGCTGGTTTTGCCATGCTTTTTCCGTGAGAGTTTTCGATGGATTTCGTCTTTTCGCCCCCGCCCCAAGCCAGTTTGCCGGTGACCGGCAGTACGCAGCGTTTTCCCATCCACCGCATTTATTGCGTGGCCCGCAATTATGTCGATCACGCCCAGGAGATGGGCGATACCGGGCGCGAGCCGCCCTTCTTTTTTGCCAAACCGGCCGATGCCGCCGTCAGCGCCCCTGCGGGTGCCCCGGTAGCAATGCCCTACCCCAGCCTGACCAGCGACTTGCACCACGAAGTGGAACTGGTCGTGGCCCTGGGCAGCGGCGGCAGGAACATTGCCGTGCAGGATGCCCTGCGCCACGTCTGGGGCTATGCCGTCGGGCTGGACATGACGCGCCGTGACCTGCAGGCGCAACTGAAAAAGCAGGGCCGCCCCTGGTGCATTGCCAAGGGCTTTGATGCCAGCGCCCCCATCGGCGCCATCACCCCCGCAGCGCAGGCCGGTGACGTACAGCAGGCGCAGATCGCCCTGCACGTCAATGGCCAGCCGCGCCAAAGTGGCAGCACGGCAGCGATGATCTGGAACATTGCGGAAATCATCGCGGCGCTTTCTACCGCCTGGGAGCTGCAAGCCGGCGACCTCATCATGACCGGCACCCCCGCCGGCGTGGCTGCCGTGCAGCGCGGCGACGTTCTGGATGCCACCGTGGCCGGGCTGGCCCCGTTGCAAGTGCGGCTGGTGTAAGCGGACGCGCGGCCTATGTCCTACTACCCCCGCCCCATCCGGTTCTGCAACCAGTGCGGCCATGCCGTGTGCCACCAGTTGCCGGGCGATGGCGACGCCCGCGTGCGGGCCGTCTGCCCGCAATGCAGCCACATCCAATACCAGAACCCGCTCAACGTCGTCGGCACCATCCCCGTGGCCGACGATGGCCGCATCCTGCTGTGCAAGCGCAACATCGAGCCGCGTTTCGGCACCTGGACGCTGCCTGCCGGTTTCATGGAACTGGACGAAACCCTGGAGCAAGGCGCCGCCCGCGAGACGGATGAAGAAGCCGGCGCCGACATCGAACTGGGGCGACTGTTCTCCGTCATCAGCGTGCCCCCTGCCGCCCAGGTGCATCTGTTCTTTTGCGCTCGCCTGCGCAGCCTGGAATTCGACCCCGGCTTTGAAACCCAGGAAGCCCGCCTGTTCGCCCCGGCGGACATCCCGTGGGAGGAACTGTCCTTTCGCACCGTCAGCTACACCCTGCGCCGGTTTCTGGAAAACCCGCAAGGCACCCAGGTGCATTGCTTCAGCCTGGAGTAACGCCACATGCTCGCCCTGCTTCGCCAGATGACCGCCCTGCTCGGCCTGACGGCCTGCCTTGCCGGCAACGTTCTGGCTCAGCAGATTCCGCAACTGGACTTGCCCCGCGTGGAGCTGCGTGCCGGCATGTTCCGCATCGATGCCCAGGTGGCCAGCCGCCCGATCGAGCGCCAGATCGGCCTGATGCAGCGCCAGAACATGCCGCCCCACGAAGGCATGTTGTTCGTCTTCGAGCGCCCCGGCGTGCAATGCTTCTGGATGAAGGACACCCCGTTGCCGCTGACTGCCGCCTTCATTGCCGACGATGGCACCATCGTCAATCTGGCCGACATGCAGCCGCTGGATGAAAACTCCCACTGCTCGCGCGTGCCGGTGCGCTTTGTGCTGGAGATGAACCAGGGCTGGTTTGCCAGCAAGGGGCTGAAAGCGGGTAGCCAGATCAAAGGGGCCGTGTTTTCTCGTTAGCCCCAGAGATAAACGATAGCTGCTACCGCATGTCAATCAATAGCTTCAGCTATTAATCAATGCAAAACGCCCGCATGGCGGGCGATACAAGCTATCTTTAAAGAAGCAATGACCTAACGCAGCAGCGGCACGCCGGTTTTGGACTGGATGTCGTCAAACGTCACGTCCGGGGCCAGTTCAACCAGCTTCAAGCCTTCGGGCGTCACGTCCATCACGCCCAGGTCGGTGATGATGCGATCGACCACGCCCACGCCCGTCAGCGGCAGGGTGCATTCGGGGATGATCTTCAGGTCGGTGGTGCCGTCCTTCTTGCGGGCGACGTGTTCCATCAGCACGATCACGCGCTTGACGCCGGCCACCAGGTCCATCGCCCCGCCCATGCCCTTGACCATCTTGCCGGGAATCATCCAGTTGGCCAGGTCGCCCTTGCCGCTGACCTGCATCGCGCCGAGGATGGACAGGTTGATCTTGCCGCCGCGAATCATGGCAAACGACTGGTCCGAACTGAAGATGGACGAACCGGGGATGGTGGTGACGGTCTGCTTGCCGGCGTTGATGAGGTCGGCATCCACCTTGTCCTCGGTGGGAAAGGCACCGATGCCCAGCATGCCGTTCTCCGACTGCAGCCACACCTCTTTATCGCCGGTGAAGTTGGCCACCAGCGTGGGAATGCCTATCCCTAAGTTGACGTAGAAGCCGTCTTCGAGTTCTTGCGCGGCGCGGGCCGCCATCTGGTCTTGGGTCCACGGCATGGTTCAGGCTCCTGCTTTCTCGGTGATGGTGCGCTTCTCGATGCGCTTCTCGGGGGTCGGGTTGTGCACGATGCGGTGCACGTAGATGCCGGGCAGGTGGATCTGGTCGGGGTCCAGCGCGCCGGTCTCCACCACCTCCTCCACCTCGACGATGCACAGCTTGCCCGCCATGGCGGCGGCCGGGTTGAAGTTGCGTGCCGTCAGGCGGAACTGGAGATTGCCCGACTTATCGGCCCGCTGCGCCTTAACCAGCGAGACCTGCGGCACCAGCGAGCGTTCCATCACGTAGGTCTCGCCGTCGAACTCGCGCAGCTCCTTGCCCTCGGCCACGATGGTGCCCACGCCGGTGTTGGTGAAGAAGGCCGGGATGCCCGCGCCGCCGGCGCGCAGCTTCTCGGCCAGCGTGCCCTGCGGGGTGAACTCCAGCTCCAGCTCGCCCGCGAGGTACTGGCGCTCGAACTCCTTGTTCTCGCCCACGTAGGAGCTGATCATCTTCTTGATCTGGCGCGTCTCCAGCAGCTTGCCCAAGCCGAAGCCGTCAACGCCCGCGTTGTTGGAAATCACCGTGAGGTCCTTCACGCCGCTGGCCTGCAGCGCATCGATCAAGGCCTCTGGAATGCCGCACAGGCCGAAACCGCCAACGGCCATCAGCTGGCCATCGGCCACGACGCCCTTGAGCGCTTCGGCCGCCGAGGGGTAAAGCTTGTTCACTACAGTCTCCTGGTTTGCTGGGTGGATGCGCTACGATACTACGTAGTTTTTTAAGTAGTTTTCCCTAAAGACTTGCACCACTATGAATGTTGCCGACTACCGCTTGGCCTTCGAGATGGCACCCGTGGGCCTGGTGATTTCGCGCAACCGCACCATGGTGGATTGCAACCGACATGTGTGCGAGATGTTCGGCGCCTCGCGCGAACTGCTCATCGGCCAGTCGTTCCAGATCCTCTACCCCAGCCCGGACGAATATGAGCGGCTGGGCGCACGCATGGCGCCCATCCTGAACGCACGCGGCCACTATGCCGACAACCGCATCATGAAGCGCGCCAACGGCGAAACCTTCTGGTGCCACGTGTCCGGTCGCGCGCTGGATCGCAACGATCCGCACGCCTCGGGCATCTGGAGCTTCGAGGACCTGAGCGCGCAGCGCCCCGTGCGCGCCGAGCTGACGGCGCGCGAACGCGAGGTGGCCGCGCGGCTGCTGGACGGCATGACCTCCAAGGAGATCGGCCGCGCGCTGGACATCAGCCACCGCACGGTGGAGATCTACCGCGCGCGGCTCATGCGCAAGTACGGCGCGTCCACGGCCGCGGACCTGGTGCAGAAGCTGCTGGCGGGATAAGTCATCAAAAAAGTGAGCTGCTGGCG
>JAHRXD010000105.1 GCA_019104825.1 Comamonas sp. | reverse complement strand
CAGAACTGCGAAGACAGCCTGCGCCGCCTGGGCACCGAGGTGATCGACCTGTATTACCTGCACCGCTGGGACCCGCGCGTGCCCATCGAAGAATCGGTGGGCGAAATGGCCCGCCTGAAGGAGGAGGGCAAGATTCGCGCCCTGGGCCTGTCCGAAGTGGGGGTGGCGACTTTGCGCCGCGCCCACCGCGAGCATCCGATTGCCGCGCTGCAAAGCGAATACTCGCTGTGGTCACGCAATGCCGAGCTGGGCACGCTGGCCGCGTGCCGGGAACTGGGCATTGCCTACGTGGCCTTCAGCCCGCTGGGCCGCGCTTTTTTGACCGGCGCCTTGCAGGACGTGACCAGTTTGGTGGCAGGCGACATCCGCGCCGCCATGCCGCGCTTTGCCCCGGCGGCTTATGCCCGCAACCTGCAACGACTGGCGCCGATGCAGGCCATCGCGCAGGAGGCGGGCTGCACCCTGGCCGAGCTGGCCATCGCCTGGGTGCTGCACCAGGGTGAGCACATCATCGCCCTGCCGGGCACGACCAGCGTGGCGCATCTGCACGAAGACCTGCGCGGCGGCACCGTCGCCCTGAACGCGCAGACCCTGGCGGCGCTGGATGCGCTGTTTCCGCCCGAGGCCATCGTGGGCGACCGCTACGGCCCCCAGGGCCAGCGCGAGGTGGATACGGAAAAATTCCCCTTCGAGCAGCGCTGACGCGCAGGGCCGGGCGTTGCCATGAACTTGCAGCAGATCGAAACCTTTGTGCGCGTGGCCGAGGCGGGCAGCTTCAGCAAGGCCGCCGTGCTGCTGGACGTGGCCCAGCCGGCCCTGAGCCGCCAGGTGCGGGCGCTGGAACTGGAGCTGCGCGAGACGCTGCTCATCCGCACCGGCCGGGGCGTGCAGCCCACCGATGCCGGGCGGCGGCTGCTGGAACACGGCCACGCCATCCTGCAACGCGTGGCCCTGGCCAAGGAAGATTTAAGCGCCCTGCGCGACGAACCCGTGGGCCGCATCACCGTGGGCCTGCCGCCCAGCATGGCGCGGTGCCTGACGCTGCCGCTGGTCGAAGCCTTCGCCCAGACCATGCCCAAGGCGCGGCTGGCGCTGGTGGAGGGCTTTTCCGTGAACATCGCCGAATGGCTGGCCACCGGGCGCATCGACCTGGGGCTGGCCTACACGCCCGAGCCGCACCCACTGATCGAGATCGCCCCGGTGCTGCAAGAGAACCTGTGCCTGATCGGCCCGGCGCAGCGGCTGGCGGGCCGGGCCAGCGTGCCGTTTTCCCGGCTGGGGGAGTTCCCGCTCATCGTGCCGCAGCGCGGGCAGGTGTTTCGCAAGCTGATGGAGGCGCAGGCCGCGCTCTCGCAGGTCAAGCTGGACGTGGTGTGGGAAGTCTCCAGCGTGCCCGCCATTCTCGATCTGGTGCGCGGTGGCCACGGCTTTGCGGCCCTGACCAACAGCGCCGTGCGTGGCGATGCGGGCAGCGCCGCCCCGCTGCCGGGACTGGTCAGCGTGCCCATTGGCGGGCCGCGCATCGTCAGCACCTTGTGCCTGGTGCAGTCGGCCAAGAAAAAAACCACCCCGCTGGTGCGCCGCACCGCCGAGCTGCTGCGCAGCCTGAGCGTCCAGGTCTGCACGCAGGCAGGGCAGGACGATTAAAAAAAAGAGCTTTTTCCGCACGGTATGAAAGGATTTCAGATGGTTTTTGCATTGAAATCCATGTATCACCAGCGGAAAAAGCTCTTTTTTTGAAAGCAATCAATCCACTTTCGCCGTGCTGGCCGCCCCCAGGTAGGTGTCGATGACGCGGGCGTCGTGCGCCAGTTCGTGGGCCGGGCCATGCAGGCTGATCTCGCCCATCTCCAGCACGTAGCCGTAGTCGGCCACTTCCAGCGCGGCGCGGGCGTTCTGCTCGACCAGCAGGATGGAGACGCCCGTCTCGCGCAGCGCCTGCACGTTGGCCAGGATTTCCTGCACCACCAGCGGGGCCAGGCCCAGGCTGGGTTCGTCCAGCATCAGCAGTTGCGGGCGCGACATCAGGGCGCGGCCCACGGCCAGCATCTGGCGCTCGCCGCCCGAGAGCGTGCCGGAGACTTGCAGCCGCCGCTCCTTCAGGCGCGGGAACAGGGCATACACCTCGTCGATCTGCGAGCGCCACTGGCGCTGGCCCAGGCGCATCTGGCGAAAGCCGCCCAGCACCAGGTTGTCTTCCACCGTCATGGTGGCGAACAGCTCGCGCTTTTCCGGCACCAGGGCGATGCCGAGCATGACGCGCTCTTCCAGCGTCATGGTCTGCACCGGCTGGCCGCCGTAGGCGATGCCGCCCTGGCCGGGCAGGATGCCCATCAGCGTGTTCAGCAGCGTGGACTTGCCCGCGCCGTTGGGGCCGATGACGGTGACGATGCGGCCTTTGTCCAGCGTCAGGTCGATGCCGTGCAGCACCTGCGCCCGGCCATAGCCGGCGTGCAGGCCGGTGATTTGCAAAAGAGGAACTGGCATTTCATGCCTCCATACGGTTTTTTTATCGTTGAGCGACGGCAACACTGGCGCGGCGGGAGCGGCGGTCGGCCAGCAAGGGCCGACCCGCAGCAAAGGCCGACGACCCCCTGGGGGCTAGTGTTCCGTTCCAAGGTATGCGGCGCGAACCTTCTCGCTGCGCTGCACTTCGGCAGGCGTGCCTTCCATCAAGTGGGTGCCGAACTCCATCACCACGATGTGGTCGCAGATGTCCATCACCAGGCCCATGTCGTGTTCCACCAGCAGGATGGCCATGCCTTCGCCGCGCAGGGTGCGCAGCACCCCGGCCAGTTCCTGCTTTTCCTTGTGGCGCAGGCCGGCAGCCGGTTCGTCCAGCAGCAGCAGGGCCGGGTCGGCGCACAGGGCGCGGGCAATTTCCAGCAGGCGCTGCTGGCCCATGGCCAGGTCGCCCGCCTTGTGGTGCAACAACTCGCCCATGCCCACGCGGCGCAACTGGCGTTCGGCCTCGGCAAACAGGGTGCGCTCTTCGACGCGGTCCAGGCGCAGCATGGCGGCGGCGGCGTTGCTGCGGCTGCGCAGGTGGGCACCCAGGGCGACGTTTTCCAGTACCGTCATCTCCGGCACCATCTTGACGTGCTGGAAGGTGCGCGACACCCCGCGCTGTGCAATGGCGCGGGCACCCAGGCCGCTGATGCGTTCGTCCCGAAAGCGCACCTCCCCGCCGGAGAGGCTCAGCACGCCGGTGATCAGGTTGAAGGTGGTGGACTTGCCCGCCCCGTTGGGGCCGATCAGGCCGGTGATCTGCCCGGCGCGTACCTGAAAGCGGATGTCGTTGACCGCCAGCAGCCCGCCGAACTGCTTGCGGATGGCCCGCACGTCCAGCACCACCGCACCGGCAGCGGGCTTGGGCTGCACGGGCAGGGCCGGGGCATCGGCCCAGTCCTGGCGGCGAGGGGCGGACGGCAGGCGCCGGGCAACGGCATCCCACAGGCCATCGGGCAGGTACTTCAGCACCAGCACGATGAGGATGCCGAAGACGATCAGCTCGTAGTTGCCGCTGGTGCCGATCAGCTTGGGCAGCAGCACCTGCAACTGGTCTTCCAGCAGCTTGACGATGCCCGCGCCCGCCACCGCGCCCCAGACGTGGGCCGCGCCGCCCAGCACGGCCATGAACAGGTACTCGATGCCCATCTTCAGCCCGAAGGGCGAAGGGTTCACCGTGCGCTGGAAGTGCGCGAACAGCCAGCCCGAGATCGAGGCCAGCAGCGCCGCGAACACGAACACGCCGACCTTGTAGCGCAGGGTATCGACGCCCATGGCCTCGGCCATCTGCGTGCCCCCGGCCAGCGCCCGGATGGCGCGGCCCGTGCGCGAATCGAGCAGGCGCACCACGGCGATGCAGGCGGCCAGCGCCAGCACCCAGACCAGGGCGTAGAACAGGCGCAACTGGCCCAGGTCGGTACCGAACAGGGTCAGCCCCGGCACGCCCAGGATGCCGTCGTACTTGCCCAGCGCATCCAGGTTGCCCATCAGGTAGAACAGCGCCAGCGCCCAGGCCAGGGTGGCCAGCGGCAGGTAGTGGCCGGACATGCGCAGCGTGATCGCGCCGATCAGCGCCGCGCTGATGGCCGTCAGCCCCAGGCCGACGAACAGCGTCAGCCACGGCGACAGGCCCAGGCTCACCGTCAGGTAGGCGCTGGTATAGGCGCCGACGCCGACGAAGGCCGCCTGGCCGAACGAGGTCAGGCCGCACACGCCGGTGAGCAGCACCAGGCCCAGCACCGGCAGCACGTAGATGCCGATGTAGTTGAGCTGGATGATCCAGAAGTCGGGCAGTGGCAGCAGCGCCAGCAGGGCCAGCAGTGCTATCGCGGCGGGCAGGCCGAGGGCACGCAGGCGGTGCGCGGCGCTGGCCGCCGGGGCCGCAGCGGAGGGGGATACGGATACAGCGGATGTCATGATGTCAATGCTCCTCGCCAGCGTGGGGCGAACGCAGCGAACGCCACAGCAGCACCGGCAAAACCAGGGTGAACACGATCACCTCCTTGAAGGCGCTGGCCCAGAACGAGCCGAAGGCCTCGATCACCCCCACGCCCAGCGCCCCCAGCAGGGCGCCGGGGTAGCTGTGCAGCCCGGCCACCACGGCGGCGACGAAGCCCTTGAGGCCGATCAGAAAGCCCGAGTCGTAGAACACCGTGGTGGTCGGCCCAATCAGCAGGCCTGACAGCCCCCCGATCAGCGCCGCCATCGCAAAGGTGAGCTGGCCCGCGCCGGTGGTGGAAATGCCCATCAGCCGCGCCCCCAGGCGGTTCACGGCGGTGGCTTGCAGCGCCTTGCCGTACAGGCTGCGCTCGAAGAACAGCCACAGCAGCACGATCAGCGCCGCCGAGGTCAGGAAGATGATCAGCGCCTGGCCGCTGAGCGACAGCGGCCCCAGGTTCAGCCGCGCATCCCAGAACGACGGATTGCGAAAACCCTCGGCGCCGAAGAACAGCAGGGCCAGCCCCGTCATGGCGAAATGCACCCCCACCGAAACGATGAGCAGCACCAGCGTACTGGCCCCGGCCAGCGACTGGTAGGCCACGCGGTAGATCAGTGGCCCGTAGGCGGTGACGATGGCCAGCGACAGCAGCGCCTGCACCACCAGGGGGAAGTTGTGCGGCGCAGCCCACAGCCCGGCCAGGCCCACCACCAGCGCCGGCAGGCCGGTCAGCAGCGCGGCCCGCACGGCCAGCCCGGCGTTGCGGCGGTGCTGCCAGACGGTGACCAGCTCCATCAGCGCCGCCACGGCGGCCAGGATGAACAGCAGCCACACCGTGCCGGGCACCTGCCCGGTCTGGAAAATGGCCAGCGTAAGTGCGCCGTAGGCGACGAATTCGCCCTGCGGAATGAAAATGACCCGGGTGACCGAGAACAGCAGGACGATGCCCATGCCCAGCAGCGCGTACACCGCGCCATTGGTCAGTCCGTCCACCGTCAGCACGCCGGCAATGGTGAAATCCATGGCTGAAATCCCAAAAATTCATGGCCTGTACGCACGCGGAAGCCGTTGCGCTTCCGTGGGGCCAGGCCATGCAAAAGAAACGATTTAAGGGGCGACCTTGAACTCGCCGCCGACGACCTGGAGCATCACTCCGGTTTCATTGGTAAAGCCCCAGTGGTCGGCGGGCGTCCACTCCAGCACGCCTTGCGAGACCACGGTGCGGCCCATGTTCTCGATGGCATCGCGCAGCGCGGCGCGGAACTCGGGCGTGCCGGGTTGGGCTTTGGGCAGCGCGGCTGTGGCGGCCTTGTCCAGCACGGTGTAGGCATCGAAGCCGTGGGCGGCAAACTGGGTGCGCGTGTTCGGGCCGTAGGCTTTTTCATACGCCTGCACGTAGGCGATGGACAGCGGCTTGGACGGGTGGCTGTCCGGCAACTGCTCGGCCAGCGGGCCGGGGCCGGAAACCACGTAGGCCCCCTCGGCATCCTTGCCGGCGGTACGCATCAGGTCGCGCGTGGCCGCAGCGTGGGTCTGGTAGACCTTGCCCTGGTAGCCCCGCTCCTTGATGGCCTTTTGCGGCATCCCGGCACCGCTGCCCGAGGCCACGATCAGCACCGCATCGGGCCGGGCCGAGGCGATTTTCAGCGCCTGGGCGGTCACGCTGGTGTCGTTGCGGCCAAAGCGCTCGGTCGCCACCAGCTGGATGCCGACCTTGGCCGCAGCGTCATTGAAGCCCTTGAGCCACAGCTCGCCATAGGCATCGGTGTAGCCCAGGAAACCCACGGTCTTCACGCCTTGTTTGTGCATGTGCTGCACCAGCGCATGGGCCATCACGCCGTTGCTTTGCGCCAGGCGGAACGTCCATTTGTCCTTGCCCGGCGGCAGCGCTGCGGGGGAGGTGGCCAGTTGCAGCGTGCCCGAGGCGGCCGCCGCATCGGCCATGGCGATGGCCACCGGCGTGGCCGCCGAGCCGATGATGACGTCCACCTTCTCCTCGGTCACCAGGCGCTGCGTGGCCTTGACGCCGGCGGTCGGGTCGCTGGCATCGTCCAGCGTGATGACCTTCAGGTTTTCGCCTGCCAGGGTCTTGGGCCAGATGGCAATGGCGTTCTTGATCGGAATGCCCAGGCCGGAAGCCGGGCCGGTCAGCGGCAGAACGACGCCGACGGTGATGTCGGCATGGGCCAGCCCGGTCAGCGCCAGGGCCAGGGCGGCAGCAAGGGAGGAAGGGCGCAGGGGGATAAGCATGGTGGGGGTGTCTCCTGAATTGGTTTTGCGAAAGCCCGTGCCGATGGATTCACAGGACTTGTCGCTTATTTTGATTATGAAACATAACTAATTCAAGTCAAGGACGCCCATTTTTCATTGGGAGTTACCCTTGCCACGCCCACCCCTTGTCACACCCGCGAAGCTCCCGCCTGCACCGGGGATGAAGGTCGATTTCAGTTCCCGTCCCGCCATGCGGCAGCCGCCGCCGGGCATGGGGCCGGGCGGCGGCGGGGCAGTGGCAGGAGGAGACGGGTGGTTCGCCGGGATGCCGGGCGGAAGGTCAGTCGTAGACCTTCTGCAGCAGGCGGATCAGGGTCTTGCGCTCGCTGGCGGTCAGGTTGGCCGTGGCATCGACTTCCAGTTGCGCCACGGCCTGCTCGGCTTCGGCGGTGAGGGCTTCGCCGTCCGGCGTCAGGTACAGGCCCATGGCCCGTCCGTCGCTGGGGTGGGGGCGGCGTTCCAGCAGGCCGCGCTTTTCCAGGGCCGTGACCAGGCCGACCAGGTTGGGCGGTATGATGCTCAGTGCCGCGCAGACGTGGCGGGACGTCAGCCCCGGGTTGTGCGCCAGCAGCGACAGCACCGAGAACTCCACCACCTTGAGCTGGTAGGCGGCCATGCGCTCCATGAATATGCCGATGATGTGCAGCGCCGCCCGCCGCGCGTTGTAGCCGACCTGGGTGCGCAGGAAGGAGATGTCGATGCCCTCGGTATCGGTGCCGGGCGTGGTGGCGGAACGGGGTTTGGTGGAACGAAGACGGGGCATGGGTGCAAAAGCGGCGGAAACAGGGGGGTGCAGGGATGGATGGGTGGCGTTTGTAGATGCTGACGACCTTGGGCGCAAGGGGCAAGGCTATTTTTTACTAAAAAAGGAGCTTCTTCCGCTCGAAAATAAAGGATTTCAAGGCATTTTTATATTGAAACCAATGTATCAAAAGCGCAAGCAGCTCCTTATTATGAAATCAAAGGCACCTGCGGTGCAGCTTCCGCCCCGACGGCTGCCTGCCGGTAGGCGGCCGGCGCCTGGCCCGTATGGCGCCGGAAGAAGCGGCTGAAGTACGCCGGATCGCTGAACCCCAGGTCGAACGCCAGTTGCGACACCGGCGCCTGCACATGCACCAGCAGGCGGCAGGCTTCGCGCACCAGACGGGCGTGGACGACGTGCTGGGCGCTGTGCCCGGTCTCGGCCCGCACCAGGCGGTTGAGCCGCTCGGCGGACAGGCCCAGCTGGTCGGCATAGCGGGGTATGGGCCAATGCTCGGTGTAGTGCTGTTCCACCAGCACCAGCCAGCGCGTGTACAGCGCATGTCGGCCCTGCACGCGCGGCGGGCCGTCGCAGCGCGAGCGCCATTGCGCCAGATGCCACAACACGCTGCACGCCAGCCACAGCGGCACCGGCGCGGGGTGGGTGGCGGCAGGGTGCTGCGCCTCGGCGTGCAGGGCCTGCCACAGCGTCTGCAACTGTTGGGCGATGGCGTCCTGGGCCGGCAGGGGCAGGGCGGTCGGGGTGGCAAACAGGGTGTGCAGGGCGGTGCCGATGGTGCTGCCGTCCTGCTCGGCCAGCACGCTGGCGTCGAAGGTCAGCACATAACCCTCGGTGTGCGGGGCAAAGCGAAAGGCGTGCGCCACGCCCGGGGGCACCACTAGGGCCAGCGGGCCGGTGCCCTGGATACGTGTTTCGTCCAAGAGGGCGTGTACGCTGCCCTGCCACACCCACAGCAGCTGGTGCAGGCCGTGGTGGACGTGGGCGTCGATCTCCCAGTCGTACAGGCGGCTGCGCGAGACGATGGATTCGATGTGCAGCATCCGCAACATCCCGCTGCGCCCCTCGCCATACAGGGCGAAGACCGGCAGGCGGCGCAAGCTGCGCCGGGGCCGGGCAGCGGGCGTGACCGAAGGTTTGGGAAGGGGGGCAGGCGGGCGCGACATGCACGCCAATGTACGCGAAAAGTACCAGCCATTGCCGTGTTTCGTCCACGCAATCCGGGGCCGGTTTTTTGACAATAAAACTTGTCTTAAGTCAATTTTTCAGGAGACATTTTTCATGAAGACACAAGTTGCCATCATTGGCGGCGGCCCTTCCGGCCTGCTGCTGTCCCAATTGCTCGACCGCAAGGGCATTGCCAACGTGGTGCTGGAAAAGCACACCCGCGACTACGTGCTGGGCCGCATCCGTGCGGGCGTGCTGGAGCATGGCTTTGCCGCGCTGATGCGCGAGGCCGGCGTGGGCGAGCGCATGGACAGCGAGGGCGAAATCCACGAAGGCTTCTACATCGCCACCAATGGCGAGCGCCGCCGCGTCGATCTGCATGGCCTGACTGGCGGCAACTCGGTCGTGGTGTACGGCCAGACCGAAATCACCCGCGATCTGTACGATGGCCGTGAAAAATCCAAGGGCCAGGTGATCCACGAAGCCCTGGACGTGCAACTGCACGGCATGGAAACCGACGCGCCCTACGTCACCTACCGTAAGGATGGCGAAAACCTGCGCATCGACTGCGACTACATCATCGGCTGCGACGGCTACCACGGCGTCAGCCGCGCCAGCATCCCCGCCGACCGCATCCGCACCTACGAGCGCGTCTACCCCTTCGGCTGGCTGGGCCTGCTGTCGCACACCAAGCCGGTTTCGCCCGAACTGATCTACGCCCGCCACGAGCGCGGCTTTGCGCTGTGTTCGCTGCGCTCGCAGACCCTGAGCCGCTACTACGTGCAGGTGCCACTGACCGACAAGGTGGAAGACTGGTCGGACGACCGTTTCTGGGGCGAACTGTCCAGCCGCCTGCCCGAAGACGTGGCCGCCAGCCTGCAGACCGGCGCCTCGATCGAGAAAAGCATTGCCCCGCTGCGCTCCTTCGTGGCCGAGCCGATGCGCTACGGGCGCCTGTTCCTGGCAGGCGATGCCGCGCACATCGTGCCGCCCACCGGCGCCCGCGGCCTGAACAGCGCCGCCTCGGACGTGTACTACCTGTACCACGCCTTTCTGGCGCACTACCACGAGGGCGACTCCAGCGGCCTGGACGCCTATTCGGACAAGGCGCTGGCGCGGGTCTGGAAGGGACAGCGCTTCTCGTGGTGGATGACCAACCTGCTGCACACCTTCCCCGACCACATCCCCTACGACCGCAAGTTGCAGCAGACCGAGCTGGACTACCTGTTCTCCTCGCGCAACGCCCTGGCCTCGCTGGCCGAGAACTACGTCGGCCTGCCGTTCTAAACAGCCGCCGC
Source organism: Comamonas sp. (assembly GCA_019104825.1). Classification (GTDB taxonomy): domain Bacteria; phylum Pseudomonadota; class Gammaproteobacteria; order Burkholderiales; family Burkholderiaceae_C; genus Comamonas; species Comamonas nitrativorans. The sequence continues at coordinate 5,263 of JAHRXD010000105.1, read as the reverse complement.
ACGCCCCTGGCCTGAATGCCATTGCCCCTTGTCCCACTGCCGCAACAGTGGAACAAGGGGCAATTTTGTGGGCCGCTCGTGCGGCTGGAGCTAGCGCAGACCGGTTCCGGCGGCGCTGCTGTCCCGGCGCTCGATCAGCTCGATCTTGTAGCCGTCGGGGTCGGTGATGAAGGCGATGACCGTGTTGCCGCCCTTGACCGGGCCCGGTTCGCGGGTGATCTGGCCGCCGGCGGCGCGGATTTTGTCGCACGCGGCGTAGGCATCGGGCACGCCCAGAGCGATATGGCCGTAGGCGTTGCCCAGGTCGTAGCTGTCGGTGCCCCAGTTGTAGGTCAGCTCCAGCTCGGCCTGGGCCGGGTTACCGCCGCCGAAGCCCAAAAAGGCCAGAGAATATTGGTACTCCGGGTTTTCCGAGGTGCGTAGCAACTGCATCCCCAGAACCTGGGTGTAAAAATCGATGGAGCGTTGCAGGTTGCCAACGCGAAGCATGGTGTGAAGAAATTGCATACCGCTATTGTGCGGTAGCTTGCCTGTTGGATGTGCGTACTGTCGAAGAACCCGAAAATGCCCCTTTATGCACGTACCTGAAAAATTGCCCCTGCCGTGCCAGCCACGGGTGGTTGCGCTGCTGATGAACGAGCTGCGCCAGGAAATGCCCAGCCTGCGCCGCCTCAATCAGCTCTTTGGCAGCGACCCGGTGCTGGCCGCCTGGCTGCTGGCCCAGGCGAATGCGGGCGTCTACCAGTTGAGCGGGGTGGTGCAGAGCATCCCCCAGGCGGTGGCCCTGCTGGGGGTGGCCCAGTTGCGCGGCCTGCAAAAGAAGGCCTATGGCCACATCGCCCAGCGGGTGGCGGGCCTGGAGCAACTGGGCGCCTTCAGCAGCGCCTGCGCCCGGCTGGCCCGCAGTCTGGCGCAGGCGCTGTCGCTGGATGGCGGTCTGGTCTATGCCGCCGGGCTGCTGCACGGCCTGGGCTATCTGGTGGTGCAGCACACGCCGGTGCAGGCGGTGACGGGATTGGCCCCTTGGGACCCGCTGCGCCCCCACTGGGAAGAAAAAAACCTGGGCTATACCGCCGCACAGGCCGGCGCCCACCTGTTGCAGCAGTGGGGGCTGCCCGCGCCGCTGACCCGCCTGATCGGCGAGCTGGAGCATCCGCTGGACATGGCCGAGTTCGATCCCCTGGTGGCCGTGCTGCACCTGGCCGTCTGGGTGCAGCGCGGGTATTACTCGCGCTGGCCGGAACGGGAAATGGTGCGCAATTTCCCGATCGAAGTGGCCCTGGCCGTGGGCCTGGACATGGATGTGGTGCTGCAACAGGAAGCGCCCGACTGGTCGCAGTCGGTCTATTGACGATGGATGGCCATGGTGAGCAATGATTTGACGAATGATTTCCCCCTGACCCCGGCAATGGCCGGGGTGCTGCGCGGGCTGGCGCGGGCCGCCCGGCCTGCGCTGCATACGCTTACGCCCCGGCAGGCGCGGGCCGCCTACGCTGCCGGCAGCGACGTGCTGGAAGTGGATAAGCCCGCCCTGGCCCGGGTGCAGCCCCTGGCGCTGCCGGCCCGCGATGGGGCCGCGCTGCACGCCACCCTGTTTGCCCCGCGCACGGCTGCCGGGCTGCCGGTGCTGCTGTACCTGCACGGCGGCGGCTTTACCATCGGCAGCGTGCAGACGCACGAAGTGCTGTGCCGCACCCTGGCGGAGCAGGCCGACTGCGCGGTGCTGGCGCTGGACTACCGGCTGGCGCCGGAGCATAAATTTCCCACCGCGCTCAACGATGCCTGGGATGCCTTGCAGTGGCTGGCCAGCCACGGCGCAGGCCTGGGGCTGGATACGCAGCGCCTGGCCATCGGCGGCGATAGCGCAGGCGGCACCCTGGCGGCGGTCTGTGCGGCGCTGGCCCGCGATGCCGGGCTGGCCTTGGCCTTGCAGATGCTGATTTACCCCGGCACCAGTGCCCACCAGGACAGCGCCAGCCAGCAGCGCTACGCGCACGGCCTGGTGCTGGAGCGGCCCGCCATCGACTGGTTCTTCGGCCATTACCTGCGCAGCCCGGCCGACCGGGAGGACTGGCGCTTTGCCCCGCTGCTCCTGCCCGATGCCCAGGGCCTGGCCCCCGCGCACTTCTGTCTGGCCGAACTCGACCCCATGGTCGATGAAGGCATCGAATACGCCGACTTGCTGCGCATGGCCGGCGTACCGGTGAGCCTGGAGATTTACAAAGGCGTCACCCACGAGTTCATCAAAATGGGGCGAACCCTGCCAGAGGCGCGGCAGGCCCATGCCGATCTGGCCCAGGCATTGCGCCTAGCCTTTGGCGCGTAACAAGAAAGAGTAAAGATGATGTCTTCCGAATCCCCCCTGCGCCTGCGTCTGCAATTGGGCGCGTGGAACGACCTGGGCCGTTTTGCCGGCCCGCTGCGCATGGCCGTGTTTGTGCGCGAGCAAGGCGTGCCACCCGCGCTGGAGATGGATGAACTCGATCCCCTGTGCCTGCACATCGTGGCCTTCGACACCAGCGGGCAGGCCGTGGCCACGGGGCGGCTGCTCAAAGACCCGGACACTCCCGGCACCGCCAAGATCGGTCGCATGGCCGTGGCCCAGGCCGTGCGCGGCCAAGGGGTCGGGCGGCAGGTGCTGGATGCCCTGGTGGCCGCCGCCCGCCAGCGCGGCGATACCCAGGTCGTCCTCAGCGCCCAGCTCCATGCCCGCAATTTTTACGCCCAGGCCGGTTTCGTCGCTGAAGGGGAGGTGTACGAGGATGCCGGCATCCCCCACATCACCATGCGCAAGCACCTTGGCGCATGAGCATGGCAACGGGCGCGGCCAGCGGCGGTATCCGCCCAAAGGCGATGTTTTAAATATCGTCGCGCAACGGGTAGGGCAGGGGCAGCAGCGTCAGCGCCACCCCGTTGCTGTGCAGGGTTTGCTCGGCTGCACCGGTTTGCATAGCTATTACCGCTGACCATTGGCCGATCTGGACAGGGTTTGGTGCTGATAACACCACTACGCCAACGGGCTGCTCTACATTATTCGTAGCAAAGACTTCGGCGCCCGGGGACATCTCTGTGCTGGCCTGGGCAAGGTACGCCCGGCGTTTGAGCGTGCCGCGAAACTGGCTGCGGGCCACGATTTCCTGGCCGGGGTAGCAGCCCTTTTTGAAGTTCACGCCGCCGACGGATTCGTAGTTGAGCATCTGCGGCACCAGCTGTTCGTAGATGGCCTGGCTGACCAGGGGCACGCCGCTCATCACTTCCAGCCAGCGCCAGATGGCCGGGGCCAGCGGTGCCACACCCGGGGCCGGCGTGCCTGCCGGGGCCAGCCACAGGGCACGCGCCTGACCCTGGGCCGGGTACAGGCCGATCACCTGTGCGGCCCCTTGCGGCAGCACCTGCCAGGGGGTGTTCAGCCCGGCAGGCACGGCGCTGCCGGTCAGGCCCAGCAGGGTGAAGGCGGCGCTGGCATCCTCCAGCTGGCATTTGGCCCGCAGGACGAACATGCGCAGGCGCTTGAGTACCTGGGGCAGCAGATCGCGCTCGCACACCAGCAGGATGTCTTCGGCGCTGGGCCGGATGGCGATGAAGCTGGCCTGCATCCGCCCTTTGGCATTGCAGAAAGCGGCCAGGCGGGCGCTTTCGGGGCCGAGCAGCAGAAAGTCCTGCGTGAGCTGGCTGTGGATGAAGGTGGCCGCGTCGGCGCCCTGGGCACGAATCACGCCCCAATGGGGCAGGGGGCTTGCGCCTGAAAAAGTCTCGGTCATGGGTGAATTATCATCCCGGGTCTTTTCCCCTCAAGGCATGGGCCTGTGCGTCGTTTTTTTCAAACCCTTTTATTGTTGTGTGTCCTGGCTGCGGCGGCAGTTGGCGCGGGTGCCTGGTGGCTGAGTCAGCCGCTGGCGCTAGCCGCTCCCGGTGTGGAGCTGGAGGTCGAGCCGGGCACCACGCCCCGGGCGGTGGCTCAGGCGGCGGTCGCCTCGGGCGTGCAGACCGATGCCCGGCTGCTGTATGCGTGGTTCCGCCTGTCGGGCAAGGACCGGCAGATTCGCGCCGGCAACTACGAAATTCCCTCCGGCACCACGCCCTACAGCCTGCTCATGAAGCTGGTGCGCGGGGAAGAAAGCCTGATGGCGATCACTTTTGTCGAGGGCTGGACCTTCCACCAGATGCGCTCGGCCATCGCCCGGGAGGCCACGCTCAAACAGGACACCGCCGACTGGAGCGAGGCGCAGATCATGGCCGCGCTGGACAAGCCCGGTATCCCCGCCGAAGGGCGCTTCTTCCCCGACACCTACACCTACGCCAAGGGCAGCAGCAGCCTGGCCGTGCTGCGCCGCGCCGCTGCGGCAATGGACAAGCGCCTGGCCCTGGCCTGGGAGATGCGCGACCCGGCCACCCCGCTGCAAAGCCCCGAGCAGGCCCTGATCCTGGCCAGCATCGTGGAAAAGGAAACCGGCCAGGCCAGCGACCGCCCGCAGGTGGCCGGGGTCTTCACCAACCGCTTGCGCAAGGGCATGTTGCTGCAGACCGACCCGACCGTCATCTACGGGCTGGGGCCGCAGTTCGACGGGCGTTTGCGCAAAATTCATCTGCAGACCGATACGCCCTGGAACACCTACACCCGCCCGGGCCTGCCGCCCACCCCGATTGCCATGCCCGGCAAGGCCGCGCTGTTGGCCGCGGTGCAGCCCGCGCCCACCAAGGCGCTGTACTTCGTGGCGCGCGGCGACGGTTCCAGCCACTTCAGCAGCACGCTCCAAGACCACAACCGTGCGGTGAACCGCTACCAACGCGGCCAGAAATGACCAACGGCGCATTCATCACCTTCGAGGGCATCGACGGCGCGGGCAAGTCCTCGCACATCGACGCGCTGGCCCAGGCGCTGCGCGCTGCGGGGCATACCGTGGCCCTGACGCGCGAGCCCGGCGGCACACCGCTGGCCGAGAAGCTGCGCGAGATGCTGCTGCACGACAGCATGGACGCGCTGACCGAAACGCTGCTGGTGTTCGCCGCGCGGCGCGACCATCTGCGCTGCGTGATCGAGCCGGCGCTGGCACGCGGCGAAGTGGTGTTGTGCGATCGCTTCACCGATGCCACCTTTGCCTACCAGGGCGCAGGGCGCGGCTTCGATCTGGAGGTGCTATCGTATATGGAGCGCCTTGCGCAGACTGGTGTTGGTCTGCAGCCTGATTTGATGCGAAACCCGGACCTCACGCTGTGGTTCGACGTGCCACCTGAGGTGGCCGCGCAGCGCTTGTCCGCCGCG
>JAHRXD010000091.1 GCA_019104825.1 Comamonas sp. | reverse complement strand
CCGGTCTTGATGATGTTGATGATTTCCTTGGTATCGCCGTCGATCAGGGCGATCGTGCCGTCGTCACGCAAGGTCACCGAGAAGATGTTCTCGATGTTGTAGTTGTTCATCTTCTTGGTCGGACGCTTGTCCACAGGGATGTATTCCTTGCGGGAAGCCTCCATGTCCGCTAAGGAGAACTCGGGCGGCGTGGGCGCATCGTGCTGGATGTAGCGGGCCATCAGGTCCACCGTGGCTTCGTCGAACTCGCCCGAAGTCAGCCAGTTGGGCATACCGGCGGGCGAACCGTAGGCGATGAACACCTTCAGGTAGTCCGTACCCTTTTCGTTGGTGAGGTCCGGGGTCAGCGGTTTGCCGGTGGCGCCTTTGCGCAGCACGCCGTGGCAGCCTGCACAGCGCTCAAAATAGATTTGGCGGGCACGGGCAAATTCCTCCTCGGTCATCGGAGGGGCCTTGGGGTTGCTCGATTGGTGCATCTTGGCATCGGCCAGGGGCGAAGCGGCGCCCTGGTATTGCGCCTGGGCACCGGTGGTCGAGGTCGTGGGTGTGCCCGGTTTGGCGGGCTGCGCCACCGCTGCAAGCGCCATGGAAGACAGCGCCAGAGCGATAAGACTGGTCAGTTTGCGGGTTTTCATGCAGGAAACTCCTTGTTATGCCGCCGCCCGAAACTCCCTCCCGTCCTAGGGGATACCCTACCGTGGGCTGCGACAAAGCGGTAGGGTTTTCAGTCATTGTGTATACCGAGGAAGTGGTTTCTATTGATTTATCTCAAATACAAACGTGGCATAGATCTTTCACAACATTTTTTCCAATTCCCTCGATAATTTGCGGGAAAACCCCTAGACTTTTCTCACCCTTTTGCCATGGCTTTTTCTTCTTCTTTTGCACCTTCCCGTGCGGGGGCGCAAAGCGCCCGCTGGCACACCCTGAGCCTGGGCATTGCACTGGCCTACGGCCTGCTGCCCACGGCGCAGGCCCAGCTTGCGCCGGCCTCGGCCCATGCCACGCTGCCCACCGTCGTGCTCAGCGGTTCGCGCCACGAGCAGGCCAATGACGACCTGCCCCTGTCGGCCGACATCGTCAGCGAAGAAGGGCTGCGCGACCAGCAAAGCCGCAATCTGCGCCAGGCCCTGCAAGACCTGCCCAATACCGAAGTGCGCAGCAGCCCGGCGCGGCTGGCGGTGGGCGCAGGCTCGGCGGCATTCGCACGCGACGGCAACATGGGCATCCAGATTCGCGGCCTGGGCGGCAACCGGGTGCTGATGACGGTGGACGGCATCCGGATGCCGCGCAGCTACGTTTCGCGCTCGGCCATGTTTGACCGGGAATACCTGTCGCTGGAGACGTTCAAGCGCATCGAGCTGGTACGCGGCCCGGCCTCGGCGCAGTACGGCGGCGACGGCATGGCGGGGGTGGTGAATTTCGTCACCCACGACCCTGGCGACTTCCTGAAAGCCGACGACGGCAGCACCAAAACCGTGGGCGGACGCATCGCCGCAGGCTGGAGCGAGGAAGACCGCAGCACCACCCTGACCGGCACCGTGGCCGCCCAGGCCAGTGACCGCGTGCAATGGATGCTGACGGCCTCGGGCCGCAAGGGACATGCCATGCAGACCATGGGCGACAACGGCGCGGCCAACAACCACCGCACCAAGGCCGACCCGCTGGATACCGAAGACCGGGCGGTGCTGGGCAAGCTGGTGTGGAAGCCCGATGGCGTGCAGCGCCACACTTTTACCGTGGAGCATTCGCAGAAAAAGCTCGACGCGGATTTGCTCTCCAGCCGCATTGCCACACCGACCAAACCCAACGACGTGGTGGACGAATACACGGACAGCCGGATCGAGCGCAACCGCCTGGCGTGGGATGGGCGCTTTGGCCTGCAAACCGCGTGGGCCGACCATGTTCGCGCGGTTGTTTCCGTACAACACGCAAAGTCGCACCGCGTGGGCGACAGCTTTTTGAACAGCGGCGTCCACCGCATCCGCGACAACCGCTACCAGGAAAAAACCTGGCAACTGGGGCTGCAAGCGGACAAGGTGCTGCGTGGCAAGGACTGGTCATCGCGTTTTGTTTACGGGCTGGATTACGTGCGCAACGACATCAGCAACCTGTATACCGGCCAGGCGCCCCTGGCCCCGGAGGTGTTCCCGCTCAAACGCTTTCCCGATACGCATGAAATCAGCGCGGGCCTGTTCGTGCAGAACGAAACGGTGCTGGGCGACTGGACGATCACGCCGGGTCTGCGCATCGACCACTTCCGCATCGACGTGCAAAACCAGGATTTGTACTTTCCGCCCGCGCCCCAGCCGGCCAAGGATATGTCGGGCAGCGCCGTGCTGCCCAAGCTCGGCCTGCTCTACCGCGCCACGCCCGCATGGAGCGTGTTCGGCCAGTACGCCACCGGCTACCGGGCGCCCGAAGCCGGGCAAGTGAATGACCGCTTCCGTGCCCAGGCACCGCTGCCGCCGCCTTCCAGCATCGTGGTGGACAACTACATCATCGCCAACCCCGACCTGAAACCCGAGCGCAGCCGGGGCATCGAGCTGGGGCTGCGTGGCCGCATGCAGCGGCTCAGTCTGGACGTGGTCGGCTTCTACAACCGCTACAGCAATCTGATCGAGGACGCCCGCCTGGTCGAACGCACCCTGACCACGCAGGTTTTCCAGACCGTCAATATCTCCCGCGCCAAGATTTACGGCTTTGAAATCAAAGGCATTTACGACTGGGGCCAGTTCGCCGACGGGCGCCTGCGCACCTCGTTCTCCTACGGCCAGAGCCGGGGCAAGGACCTGGAGAGCCGCGCCCCGCTGAACTCCATTTCGCCGGCGCAGCTTTCGGTGGGCCTGCGCTACGACACGCCGCAGTGGGGCGTGTACGCCAATGCCCGCCATTACGCGGCGAAGCGCGACAAAGACATCGATTTGGCGTCGATTGGCAACAACAAGGCGGGCACGACCCAGTTCGCCACGCCGTCGGCCACCACCCTCGACCTGGGGCTGCAATGGCGTGCCCGCAAGGATGTGCGGCTGAACCTGTCCGTCCACAACGTGACCGACCGCAAATACTGGCGCTGGGCCGACGTGTACGGGCAGGCGGCGAACTCCACGACCATCGATGCCTACAGCCAGCCGGGGCGCAATGTGCGGCTGTCGCTGGTGGCGGATTTCTGATCCCGGGCTGTAGTCGGCCTGCCGTCTTTTGACTATTAAATAACTAGCTTCTTCCGAAGATAAACAAACGATTTCAAGGATAAATGATATTGAAATCGTTTGTTTATCTACGGAAACAGCTATTTTTTTCAGAATTTCAGCCCATGTGCAGCAGCACCTCGCGCACGACCACGGCGTTGTTGTGCGCCTCGTCGTGGGCGGCGTAGACCAGCGTCACCACCTGGGCGCGGGCCAGTTCGCGCAAGGCGGCCAGGGCGGGTTCCTGCGCCGCCAGCTCGGCCCGGTAGCGCTGGCGAAATTCTTCCCACCGGGCCGGGTCGTGGCCGAACCATTGGCGCAGCGCCGTGCTGGGGGCCAGCGCCTTTTGCCAACTGTGCAGGGCCAGCGCTTCCTTCTTCACGCCCCGGGGCCACAGGCGGTCGATCAGGATGCGGGCGCCATCCTCGGCGGCGGGCGGCACATAGGCCCGCTGGATACGCAGGTGGCTGGCAGGAATCGGGGGGCTGGTCGGCATGGCAGTCTCTTTTTCTGGTTCACGCGCACGGTTATATAGACATCTTTTTAAGA
>JAHRXD010000068.1 GCA_019104825.1 Comamonas sp. | reverse complement strand
CAAGCTGGGCGCCGCTGTTCCAGGGGGCTTCGTATTCTTCAATGCTGTAGAAAGTGTTGCCCGGCTGGTTGTCCCAGCGCACGTTGTCGAACAGGAAAAATTCCGGCTCCGGCCCGAAGAAGGCGGTGTCGCCCAGGCCCGAGGCTTTCAGGTACGCCTCGGCCCGCTTGGCGATGGAGCGCGGATCGCGGTCGTAGGCCTTGCCGTCGCCCGGCTCGACCACGTCACACTGCAAAAACAGCGTGGTTTCTTCAAAGAAGGGGTCGATGTTGGCGGTGCCGGGATCGGGCATGAGCTGCATGTCCGAAGCCTCGATGCCCTTCCAGCCGGGCATGGACGAGCCGTCGAATGCGTGGCCTTCGGTGAATTTGTCTTCGTCGAAATGGGAGACGGGAACGGTCACATGTTGTTCTTTACCACGGGTATCGGTAAAGCGCAGATCCACGAATTTGACTTCGTAGTCTTCCACCATTTGCATCACGTCGGCGATGGTTTTGCTCATCAATTGCTCCAGCTTAGGCCTGGTTGAAAAATCTTCGGGAGGAAATAAAAAGTCAGCGCACCACGATTAAATGCTGCGCTGTAGTTCTGGGCCAAATTGTGCCCCAAGCAGGTGCAAACCCTCGATCAGCTGCTGCCAAGCCGGGGCGATGGCATCGGTTTTGCCCTTCACGCCCAGTTCGATGTGCATCCCGTATTCCGGGTGATCGACGCTGGGCAGGCTGAACACCTTGATATCGGGGTGGGCGGTTTCCACCGCCTCCATCAGCGGCGTCAGCGCCGATTCCTGCGCCTTGAACAGGATGATCGAGCGTTCGGTGTGCCCGTGTCGCTGGTACAAATCGCGGTGGTGGTGATCCAGTGCCCACTCGACCATCGGCCAGGCCATCACCGGAAAGCCCGGCACGCAATGCAGCCACGCACCCTGTGCGCCCCGGCAACTGAAGCCGGGAATGCGGTTGAACGGGTTGGGAATGATCTGCGCACCCGCAGGCAGCACACCCATTTGCAGGCGCTGCACGTTGTCGGCCCGTTCGGGTTGGAAGACTTCGCCCTTTTCCGTCGCCATCTCCTGCATCCGCTGGGTGATCAGGGCCTGGGCCTGGGCATGGGGTTGCAGCGCCACGTCCAGGGCTGCCGCTGCGCATTGGCGCGTGTGATCGTCCGGCGTGGCGCCAATGCCGCCAAAGCTGAACACTATGTCGCCGCCAGCCGTGGCACGGCGCAGCACATCGGTCAGCCGCCCCCGCTCGTCGCCAACGTACTCGGCCCAGGCCAAGCTGCATCCCCGGGCAGCCAGTAGTGCGATCAACTGGGGGAGATGCTTGTCCTGGCGTTTGCCAGAGAGGATTTCGTCGCCAATGATGATGGCGCCAAACCGGGCAAGAGGAAGGGTATTGCGCATCGCAAGGTACAAAAAAACCCGTAGAGCGGCCAGTGCCTACGGGTTCAAGAAAGCGGTTGGAGCGGGTGAAGGGAATCGAACCCTCGTATGAAGCTTGGGAAGCTGCCGTTCTGCCATTGAACTACACCCGCATCGATCTAAGCCGCGCATTCTAGCACGCGGGAATCACCCGGGTTCGGAGTCATCAGGCGCCAGTTCAGCCACGTGAAGGCTCGTTATTGAGGGGCTGACCAAGATCAGAGGGAATCTATTCCACGATCTGCTGGGCCAGCGGCGCGTAACCATGGTTCAGCGGGCCATGGCCCTGTCCGGTATGCACCCGGGCGCCGGCTGCGATGGCGCCCAGAATGTAGTTGCGCCCCTGTGCCACTGCTTCGGACAGCGGCAGGCCCCGCGCTAAATAAGCGGCAATCGCCGAAGACAGGGTGCAGCCCGTGCCGTGGCCGTTGTGGGTGGTGATCCGTGCGGAGGCCAGCTCCTGCGTCCGGCCCTCGGCGGTGCGCAGCACATCCACCACCTCGTCCCCAGGCAGATGCCCGCCTTTGACCAGCACATGGGCCGCGCCCAGCCCTTGCAATTGCGCTGCGGCAGCGTGCATGGCCGCTTGCGTGCGGATGTCCTGCCCGGTCAGCCAGGCGGCTTCGTCCAGATTGGGGGTGATGATGGTGGCCAGGGGGAACAGCGCCTGCACCAAAGCCTGGGCCGTTTCCTCGGCGATCAGCCGGTCGCCGCTGGTGGCCACCATCACCGGGTCGAGCACCACCTGGGTCAAGCCATAGCAGCGGATGGCATCGGCCACCACCTGCACGGACTCGGGAGTGGACAACATGCCGATTTTTACGGCATCTGCACCGATATCCTGCAAAACTGCGTCGATCTGCGCTGCCAGCATGGGGGCGGGAATGCCGTGAATGCCGCGCACGCCCTGGGTGTTCTGCGCGGTGATGGCGGTGATGACCGTCATGCCGTAGCAGCCCAGGGCGGCAAACGTCTTCAAATCGGCCTGGATACCTGCGCCGCCACCGCTGTCGGAGCCGGCAATGGACAACACCCGCACATAGTGCGGGTGGCGAGTGGGGGCCAGCGCGGCGCTGGCAGGAGGGATGTCAGGGGTCGTCATGCCCGAAATTATGGCCCCGACCTGCCTTGCTGCGGCCGGCAGGCCTGGGCTGGGTGTCAGGCCGGTACGGTTGCTTCGGCTTCCACCAATTGTTCGATGACCTGGTCAGCCAGGGCCAGGGCCTTGTCCTTGGCTTCAGCCCCCAGCGCCACGCCTTCGGCGCGGACGAACTGGACATCGGTCACACCGAAAAAGCCCAGCACGGTTTGCAGGTAGCTTTCCTGATGCTCCATGGCCTGGCCCTGGGCGCTGGTGGAATAAAACCCGCCGCGCGACGAAGCGACGATGACCTTCTTGCCGCCAGCCAGCCCCTCGGGGCCATTGGCGGTGTAGCGGAAGGTGCGCCCAGGCTGGGCGATGCGGTCGATCCAGGCCTTGAGCTGGCTGGGAATACCGAAGTTGTAAAACGGTGCGCCGATGACCACCACGTCGGCCGCCAGGAATTGCTGCACCAGTTTTTCCGATACGGCGTTTTCAGCGATTTGCGCGGGGCTCAGGTTCTCGGTCTGGCCGGTGCGCGGGCACATGGCGTCCATGGTGAAGTGGGCCGGAGCCTGGACCGCCAGGTCGAGATAGTCCACTTCGGCGTCAGGATTGGCCTTTTTCAAGGCGGCGACGATATTGGCGCTCAGGGCACGGGAAACGGAATTCTGGCCGGTGATGGACGAGTCGATATGCAGCAGTTTCAAGATCAATCTCCAAAAGGAAAGTGGAAAATACCTAGGGTTAGTACGATGGTTTGAATTATCCTGGCCCATCATCCCTCTGATAAGCCACCGTTTGCGGATTTCATTGTTGCAATGATAGAAACAATGATGGTACTTGAAGAAAAATAAAAGAGCTGCTTCCGCTGATAAACAAAGGATTTCAGATACCTTTTACTCTGAAACCCTTTGTTTTCAAGCGGTAGCAGCTCTCTTTTTAGTCCTGCGGCCTGAAGCCAATCAGCAGCTCGGTCGGCACCCGCCCGCCTACATCCGGGGGCAGGGTCTGGGTTTTGTACAGGGCACGCACCACTGCCTCATCCCAGGCCGGGTTGCCACTGGACTGCACCAGCTGCACGCTGGTGATGGCCCCGCTGGGCGCAGCCCGCACGCGCACCTCGGCACGGGGATTGCCGCTGACCAGATCGGGATAGACGATGTTGGGTTTGACCTTGGCCGCCACCTTGGCGCCATAGCCTGCGGACGGCCCTGCCGTACCGCCGCCTGTGCCCTTGCCGCCATTGGGGCCGCTGCTTTGTGCAGCGCTGCCCGTGCCGCCGGAGCCGGCCATCATCCGGTCCATCATGGCTTTGCGGCGGGCTTCGGCTTCCTTGGCCTCTTTGGCATCCTTGGCGGCCTGCTCTTTCTTGCGCTTGTCCTCGGCCGCCTTCTGGGCGGCTTCGGCCTTGGCGGCTTTTTCTTTTTCCGCCTTCTCCTTTTCGGCCTTCTCTTTGGCTGCTTTTTCCTTGGCCGCTTTTTCCTTCGCTGCCTGTTCCTCTTTTTCCTTTTCCGCTTTTTCCCTGGCGGCCTGCTCGGCTTTTTGCTTTTCGCGCTTTTCTTTCTCCAGCGCTTGCTGACGCTCTTGCTCTTTGCGCTCGCGCTCCAACCGCCGGGCTTTTTCCTCGGCCTGGCGTTTCTCTTCCTGCTTTTTCTGCTGTTCCAGGGCCAGCTCGGCATCGCGCTGGGCTTGCAGCTCGGCCGGGCTGGGCTGGGGGGGCTTCGGTGGCGGCACCGGTTCCGGCTTCGGCTCGGGCGGCGGGGGCGCTACCTTGGGCAGGGCCGGGGCGACAAAGGCCGGGGCGGCCTGCTCGAACTGGTCGGCCCACAGCTCGGCCTCAACGGCCTCTTCGCTGGCCGCTGGCGGCGGGGTGATCTTCCAGACGAAGGCGCCCACCAGCAGCGCATGGGCCAGCAACGCCAGAATCCAGCTCAGCCACTGCGGCCGCGAGCGGGGAGGCGCAAAGGGGTCATGTTCCAAATGGGCAGACATGCGAGGGGCTTTTCCTCTGTTTTCTCTATTTCGCGGCAGATTTCACGCCCAGGGCAATGCGCTTGACCCCGGCGCGTTGCAATTCGCCCATGGCGGCAACCACGTGTTCGTAGGCCAGGGTCTTGTCGGCCTGGATCAGCACAGCGCTTTCCTCGCTTTCCTCGGCCTGCCAGCTGGCGGTGGCAATGCCCAGTTCCTGCAGGCTCAGGGTCTGCTCGTTCTTGCCTGCTTTCAGGCGGATGCTGCCGTCTTCGGCCAGCAACACGTGCGCAACGTGCTTGGTCGGTGGCTTGGTGGACTTGCCCGCGCTGGGCACGTTGATGGCACCGGGGGTAAGCATGGGCGCCGTCACCATGAAGATGATGAGCAGCACCAGCATCACGTCGATGAACGGCACCATGTTGATTTCATTGACGGTGCGCCGGCGCCGGGGGCTGCGGAAGCTGTCGGTACTCATGGGGATTGCGCCTTAGTGGCCCGAGGCGCTGGCCTGTGCCGGGCTGCTGATGTTGCGCTGCAGGATGTTGGAAAACTCTTCGACGAAGGTTTCCTGCGCGTTGGCAATGCGGTCGATATGGTTGGCGTAGCGGTTGTAGGCCGTCACTGCCGGAATGGCGGCAAACAGCCCCATGGCCGTGGCCACCAGGGCCTCGGCAATACCGGGGGCGACGGTGGCCAGGGTAAGCTGCTCCATCGAGGCAAAGCCGGTAAAAGCGTGCATCACCCCCCAAACCGTGCCGAACAGCCCGATATAGGGCGACACGGAGCCGACCGTGCCCAGAAACGACAGGCCCATCTCGACCTGGTCCATCTCGCGCTGGAAGCTGGCCCGCATGGCGCGGCGGGTGCCGTCCATCAGCGTGGTGGCGCTTTGCACCTGGCGCTCGCGCAGCTTGCGGTATTCGCGCATCCCGCTGGCAAAGATACGTTCCATCGGGCCGCCGCTCTTGGCGTTTTGCGTGGCACGGGTATACAGGTCGTTCAAGCTGTTGCCGGACCAGAAGTCCTCTTCAAACTCCTCATTGAGCCGGCGCACGCGCTTGATGGCCATCGCTTTGCGAAAAATCGTGGCCCAGCTGGCCACCGAGCCAGCGACCAGAATCAGCATGACGAGTTGCACCACCCAGCTTGCTTGCAGCACCAGGGACAGGATGGACATGTCTTGAGAAGGGTTCATGACAGTTGTTCAAGAAGTGAAGAAGGAATCCGGGCCGGTCGCATGCTGGCGGCATCCACCCAGCCGACGCGCACCGCGCCCTGGCATAACAGTTGGGGGGTGCCGTCGGCTGACACGGGCTGCAAAAAAACCTGCTGGGCAATGGTCAGCGAGGCGCGGCCCGCCGTTTGCAGCACGGCGGTGACGTGCAGCACGTCGTCCAGCCGCGCCGGGCGCAGGTATTCCGCCTGTGCATGCGTGACGACGAACATGCCGCCCACGGTATCGCGCAGGTGCTGCTGGTTCAGCCCCAGGCTGCGCAGCCATTCGGTACGGGCGCGTTCAAAGAATTTCAGGTAGTTGGCGTAAAAAACGATGCCGCCGGCATCGGTGTCTTCCCAATACACCCGCACGGGAATGTGAAAGGCTGGCTGGTTCACGGCAAGCATCCGTCAGGCCAGCAGGCGGCGCAGCCGCGCCACTGCCTCGTGCAGCTGGGCCATGGAATTGGCCGTGGAAAAGCGCACGTAACGGGCGGTGTCGCTGCTGCCGAAGTCCCGCCCCGGGGTGATGGCCAGATGCGCCTTGTCCATCAGCGCATAAGCAAAGTCCCAACTGTTGTCCACCCCCAGCTTGGGAAACAGGGCGCTGCCATCGGCCCAGGCGTAAAAGGCGCCATCGGGCATCACCGGTACGCCAAAGCCCAGTTCGCGCAGGGCGGGAATGAAAAAGTCGCGCCGCGCTTTGAACTCGGCCCGGCGCTGCTCGTACAGCGCCAGGCTTTCCGGCGCAAAGCAGGCCAAAGCCGCGTGCTGGGCAATGGTGGAAGGGCAGATGAACAGGTTCTGCGCCAGGCGCTCGACCACCGGCACCATCGCCGGAGGCAGCACCATCCAGCCCAGGCGCCAGCCGGTCATGTTGAAGTATTTGCTGAAGCTGTTGATGCTGACGATGTCCTCGCCCAGCGCCAGGGCGCTGCGGCCAAAGGCCTCGTCGTAGGACAGGCCCAGGTAAATCTCGTCAACGATGGTGAAGCCGCCCTTGCTCCGCACCACATCATGAATACGCGCCAGCTCGTCCGGCGCAATTGAGGTGCCGGTCGGGTTGGAGGGCGAGGCCAGCAACACCCCGCGCGTTTGCGCCCCCCAGTGGGCAAGCACCTGCTCACTGCTGAGTTGGTAGCGTTGTGCGGCCGTGGTGGGAATCAGGCGGGCCACGCCATCGGCACTGCTGACGAAGTGGCGGTTGCACGGGTAGCTGGGGTCGGGCATCAGCACTTCGTCACCCGGATTGACCAGCGCCTGGCAAGCCAGTTGCAGGGCCGCGCTGGCCCCGGCGGTGACGACGATACGCTCTGCCGCCACCTGCACGCCAAAGCGGCTGGCATACCACTGGCTGATGGCCGTGCGCAGCGCGGGCAGCCCCAGGGCGTTGGTGTACTGGGTCTGGCCCTGCGCAATGGCCGCGCTGGCGGCTTGCTGCACGGCCGGGGCCGCCGTGAAGTCTGGCTCACCAATGTTCAGAAAAATCATGGGGCTGGCGCTATCGGCCACCCGGGCCGCCAGTATTTGCGCGGCCTTGGCCACTTCCATGACGTAAAACGGTTCGATTTTTTCTGTACGTGCAGCAAATTGCATTCATTCACCCCATCCATGAAGCAGGCCGATATCAGCCCGCCTTGTTTTTTGCCGCCAGGTCGGCCTGCACTTCCGCCGCACGCAGCACCGGCGCCAGGGCATCCAGCACGCCGTTGACGTATTTATGCCCGTCGGTGCCGCCAAACTCCTTGGTCAGCTCGATGGCCTCGTTCATCACCACGCGCCAGGGCACATCCAGGGCGTGCAGCAGCTCATACGCGCCAATCCACATACAGATGTGTTCGATGGGCGACAGTTCCCCCAGCGGGCGGTCGAGCTTGGGGGCGATCAGGGCGTTCAGGTCGGCTTCCTGCTCGATGCAGCCATGCACCAGGGCGTCGTAATGGGCGGCGTCGCACTTGTGAAAGCCGATCAGCTCGCGCGTGAACTGGTCGATGCTGGCAGCATCGTTGCCTGCGACAACGTGCTGGTACAGCGCCTGCAGGGCAAATTCGCGTGAACGGCTGCGGGCCGACTTGGACGCCGCTTTGCGCACGCCGGTGCTGGTCAGGCCCGTGCGCTTCTGGCGCGGCGGGCGTTTGGAGGGGGTTGTGTCTTCTTGCATATGGTTACCGCTTATTCGCTCGGGGCCAGATCGGTGAGCAGTTGCGCCATCTCGACGGCGACGTAGGCGGCATCGCGCCCTTTTTCGGTCTGGCGGGCAATGGCCTGCTCCAGGTCTTCGGTGGTCAGGATGGCATTGGCGATCGGAATGCCATAGTCCAGCCCGACACGGGTGACACCGGCGCCCGACTCGTTGGCAACCAGCTCGAAGTGGTAGGTTTCCCCCCGGATGATGCAGCCCAGGGCGATCAGGGCATCGAACTCGTCGCGCTCGGCCAGGGCCATCAGGCCCAGGGGCACTTCCAGGGCGCCGGGCACCTGCACCAGAGTGATGTGTTCAGGCGCCACACCCAGGTCGATCAGGGCGTCCTGGCACGCCTGGGCCAGGGCATCGGTAATGTCGGTATTAAAACGCGCCTGTACGATGCCGATGTGCAGGCCCACGCCGCTCAATTCCCGGGGTTGGCCTTTGTCTGCGTTTTGCATGGTGGTTGTCCTCTTTTATTCCTTGGTGATGTAACCGGTGATTTCCAGGCCGTACCCGGCCATGCTGGGCATCCGCCGGGGCTGGCCCAGCAGCTGCATTTTGTGTACGCCCATTTCGCGCAGGATCTGGGCGCCGATGCCGTAGGAGCGCAAATCCATGCGCCCGCGTTCCGGTGCGTGGGCCGAGCGGGCCTTGCCCTCGAACTGGTCGAGCAGTTGCTGGGCGCTTTCGCCGCAGTTGAGCAGCACCGCCACGCCACAGCCGGTCTTGTCCAGGTAGGCCAGGCTTTCGTCCAGGCTCCACGAGTGCATGGGGCGCTGCACTTCCAGAGCGTCGAGTACCGACAGCGGCTCGTGAACCCGCACGGCCACGTCCTGCCCCGGCTCCCACTGGCCGCGCACCAGAGCCAGGTGGACGGATTGGCTGGGCTTGTCCATGAACACATGGGCGACGAACGCACCATGGTGGGTTTGCAGGGTGCGGGTGCCGACACGTTCCAGCAGCGATTCGGTACGACTGCGGTATTGAATCAGATCGGCAATGGTGCCGATCTTCAACCCATGCTCGGCAGCGAACAGCTGCAAGTCGGGCAGCCGCGCCATCGTGCCATCGTCTTTCATGATTTCGCAGATCACCGCTGCCGGGCTGCACCCGGCCAGCGCGGCCAGATCGCAGCCGGCCTCGGTATGCCCGGCCCGCATCAGCACCCCGCCATCGACGGCCTGTAACGGAAAGATGTGCCCGGGCTGCACCAGATCGCTGGCCTGGGCATCGGGCGCGACGGCCGCCTGCACGGTGCGGGCGCGGTCGGCAGCGCTGATACCGGTGGTCACGCCCTGGGCCGCTTCGATCGAAACGGTGAACGCCGTGCTGTAGACCGTGCCGTTGCGTACCGCCATGGGGGGCAGGCGCAAATGCTCGCAACGCTCACGCGTCAACGTCAGGCAGATCAGACCCCGGCCAAACTTGGCCATGAAGTTGATGGTTTCGGCACTGACATGGTCGGCCGCCAGGATCAGATCGCCTTCGTTTTCCCGGTCTTCCTCATCGACCAGGATGACCATGCGGCCAGCACGCATGTCGGCAACGATGTCCTCCACCGGGGATATGGCTACGGGGGTGCGGGGGGTATTCATGAATGTTCCTTAGAACTTGCAGCGCTGCCACCGGATTGGCATGTGCCCAAAACACCAGGCCTGCTGCAAAAAAAATGCGGGCCGCAAGCGGCCCAGGGGTGAAACGCAAAATTGTCGGCTCGCGCTCTTGAAACCGCCGATTTTAAAGGCTGGCTCCAGCCTCTGCAGCGCCATACCGGCGCCGGGGCGTCAGTTTTCAGGGTCTTGCAGCACCACATCGCTTTGCGGATAGGCCACGCAGGGCAGCACGCAGCCAGCCTCCATCTCCTCCGTGGTCAGGCCGGGCCATTCGATCTCGTAGCGCACGCTGCCGCTTTTGAGCTGGCCCAGGCAGGTACGGCAGGTGCCGTTGCGGCACGAACTGGGCCACGGGATGCTGCCCGCCTCCAGCGAGAACAGCAGCGGCTGGTTCGCCCAGGCATCGCATTGCTGGCTGCTGGGTTCGAGCTTGGCGGTGAAAAATTCCGGAGTCAAAGCTGCATCCATGCCAAAGAGGAAAAAGCAAAACAACCGCGCATTGTGCCCGTTTTGCCGCTACTGCGTCTTGCCCATTTTTTCAGCGTCCCAGGGCTGCTCCCAACAAAGCCAATGCTGATGCGGCCTTGGGAACTTGCGCTTGCAGTTTTCCACAGCTTTATCCAGCCCGGACGGGGATAAATCGGTATGACACCGCCCCGTGCCAGGCAACAACCAGAATGGCAAGCGCCATGGCAAAAAAACCGGACAAACTGCCAAAAATTTCAGCAGCAATAATTTTTTTCTTTTACTTCATCAAGTTAATGCAATGTTTCAGCGGCTTGCCAAGACTTATCCACAAGCTTGTGCTGCCTTCTTCCGAAGAAGTTGTCCTCACTCTTCAAGATTTGCCTATTTTTTCATCATTTTTTCTTTTCACTGGCAAAACAATACCTTGGCCAAGTTGTCGGCGGCTTGTTCAAGCTTTTCCACAAGCTTGTGCCGCCAGATCGGGGATAAACCCTGACGCCCTCACCGGCAACACCATCGCACTTTTTCTAGTCCCTGCGCAAGATAAGCCGGGGCCGGGCATGGTAACTTCGCCCCTCTTCGCCAACTTCCCTTCTTGTTTCGCATGACCGTGCAGCCCCCCTCTTTCGCTATTCCGGCACCCGAGCGCCTGGCCGGCATCCGCCGTGGTATTGAAAAAGAAGGCCTGCGCGTGCTGCCCAACGGCGCCCTGGCCCTCACGCCCCACCCCCAGGCGCTCGGCTCGGCCCTGACCCATCCGCTGATCACCACCGACTACAGCGAATCGCAGCTGGAGCTGATTACCGGCGCCCACCAGGGCGTGCAGGACTGCCTGGACGAGCTGCAGGCCATTCACCAGTACGTCTACCGCTGCATGGCTGACGAAGGCGCGGAAATGATGTGGGCCGCCAGCATGCCCTGCACCCTGCCGACGGATGAAACCATCCCCCTGGGGCGCTACGGTCACTCGCACATTGGCCGCTCCAAAAGCATTTACCGTATGGGCCTGGGCCACCGCTACGGGCGGCGTATGCAGACCATCTCCGGCATTCACTACAACTGGTCGCTGCCGGGCGTGAGCAGCGCCGAATACCTGGGACTGATTCGCAACTTCCGCCGCCAGGCATTTTTGCTGCTGTACCTGTTTGGCGCCTCGCCCACGCTGTGTCCTTGCTTCGTCGAAGGCCGCCAGCACCAATTGCTGCCGCTGGGCGACGAAGGCCAGGCGCTGTACCTGCCCTACGCCACGTCGCTGCGCATGGGCCGCCTGGGCTACCAGAGCGAGGCGCAGGCCAGCATCAACGCCAGCTTCAACGACCTGGACGAGTACGCCAACTCCCTGCAAGACGCGCTCACCCGCCCCTATCCGGCCTACGAGCAGCTGGGCGTGCGCAACCCCGGCGGCGACTACAACCAGCTGGGCACCAGCCTGCTGCAAATCGAAAACGAGCTGTACAGCACCATCCGCGCCAAACGCACCGTGCGCCGGGGCGAGCGCCCCCTGCATGCCCTGCGCGAACGCGGTGTGGAATATGTGGAAGTGCGGCTGATGGACATCAACCCCTTCGAGCCGCTGGGTATTAACGCCAGCACCATGCGCATGTTGGACGTGTTCCTGCTGCACTGCCTGCTCTGCGACAGCCCGCCCGACACCCCGCAGGAAATCGCCGCCGTCAAGGAAAATCAGCACCGCACCGCCGAGCGTGGCCGCCAGCCGGGCCTGCGCCTGCTGCGTGGCGAGCAGGAAGTACTGCTGACCGACTGGGCCGAAGAAATCCTGCACGCCTGCCAGCCCCTGGCCCAGGCGCTGGACGCCACCCACGGCGGCGACGATTACCAGCAGGCCCTGCTGGCCGCCCAGGATCTGGTGCAGTTCCCCACCATGACCCCCTCGGCCCGCGTGCTGCACGGCACCCAGGCCCACGGCAACAGCTTCAAAGCCTTCGGCCTGGCGAAAACCCAGGCCAGCCACGACCACCTGCTGGGCCTGCCACGCAACGCAGCCCTGCAAAAAACCTTTGCCCAACTCAGCCGCGCCTCCATCCAGGCGCAGCGCGAAATCGAAAAGGCCGATACCGGCAGCTTCGAGGAATGGCGCCTGCGCTACATGGACGTCGGCAACCTGCGGTAACGTAAGGCAATATCAATAAAGTGAGCTATTTCCGCTGATCAATAAACGATTTCAGGATTTAATTGCCTTGAAATCGTTTATTGATCAGCGGAAGAAGCTATCTAAATAATCAAACATTCAAGCATCCGCCATGTCTGCCATCCAGTGGTTCCCCGGCCACATGCACCTGACGCGCCAGCTCATCGAGGAGCGCGTCAAGGACATCGACGTCGTCATCGAAGTGCTGGACGCCCGTATCCCCGGCTCCAGCTTCAACCCCCTGCTGCAAACCCTGACCGGCCACAAGCCGCGCCTGAAGCTGCTCAACAAGCAGGACGTGGCCGACCC
>JAHRXD010000028.1 GCA_019104825.1 Comamonas sp. | reverse complement strand
CGCCGCATTCCTCGCGCAGGAATGCCTGTTTGTGGATGCCGATGCCATGCTCGCCGGTGCAGGTGCCGTCCATGGCGATGGCGCGGCTGACCAGGCGGTGATTGAGCTGCTCGGCGCGGTCGCGTTCGGCGGGGTCATCGGGGTCGATCAGGTAGCCGAAGTGAAAGTTGCCGTCGCCCACGTGGCCGACGAGGAAGAAGGGGATGGCGCTGTCCTGCGCGTCCTGCACCGAAGCCAGCAGGGCATCGGCCAGGCGCGAGATGGGTACGCAGGCATCGGTGGTGATGCAGCGGCAGCCGGGGCGGCTTTGCACCCCGGCAAAGTAGGCGTTGTGCCGGGCGGTGAACAAACGGGTGCGTTCCTCGGGCGTGTCGGCCCAGGCAAAGTCCTGCGCCCGGTGTTCGGCGGCGATGGCCTGCACCGTTTCCACCTGCTCCTGCACGCTCGCCGGGGAGCCGTGGAACTCCATCAGCAGCATGGGCGCTTCGCGCAGGGCAAGCTGGCTGTAGCGATTGACCATGCCGACGGTGGCGGCGTCGAGCAGCTCCACCCGGGCAATGGGCACGCCCAGCTGGATGGTCTGGATGACGGCGTGGACGGCGTCGTCGATGCTGGCAAAGGTGCAGGTGGCCGCCCGCACCGCTTCGGGCAGGGGGTGCAGGCGCAGGGTGATTTCGGTGAAGATGCCCAGCGTGCCTTCGCTGCCGACCAGCAGGCGCGTCAGGTCGTAGCCCGCCGCGCTTTTCTTGGCGCGGTTGCCGGTGCGGATGACTTCGCCTTGGGCCGTGACGGCTTGCAGCGCCAGCACGTTTTCGCGCATGGTGCCGTAGCGCACGGCATTGGTGCCGCTGGCGCGGGTGGCGGTCATGCCGCCGAGGGTGGCATCCGCGCCGGGGTCAATGGGGAAGAACAGGCCCAAATCTTTGATGGCCTCGTTGAGCGCCTTGCGCCGGATGCCGGGCTGCACGGTGACGGTCATGTCCTCGGCATTCACGCGCAGCACCTGGTTCATGCGGCTTACGTCCAGGCTGATGCCGCCCTGCACGGCCAGCAGATGCCCTTCCAGCGAGGTGCCTGCGCCGTAGGCAATGATGGGCACGCCGTATTCGGCACACAGGCGCACGGCGTCCTGCACGTCCCGGGTGGATTCGGCAAACACCACGGCGCCCGGCGGCGGCGCGGTGATCGAGCCTTCGTCACGGCCATGCTGTTCGCACACGGCGGCGGCGGTGGAGCATTGGTCGGCAAAGCGCTGGCGCAGGGCGGCAACAAAATCGGGGGACATGGTGGGCCTCTTTCACTCTTTGAAAAAACGGCGTTCAGCTGCGCAGATAGCAACCTGCACTGCGCCTCGTGCGGGATTACGTTCTACACCCGCCAGCCGCTGCCGCCCTGGGCCAGGGTTTGCCGCAGCGCCTCGGTGTGCGCCCCGGCCGGGCCGGCGGGGTTGATGGGGTAGGGCGCCGCGCCAAAGCGCGGGGCCGGGCTGGCTTGCAGCGTGCCGTCGGGCTGGGCATACACGCCCCGCGCCTGCAGGTGCGGGTGGTGCAGCGCCGCCTGGGGGCTGAGGACGGCGGCAAAGCAGGCATCCGAGCCTTCCAGCAGGGCTTGCCAGTGGGCCTGCGGGTGGTGCAGGAACAGGGCCGCCAGCCGGGCGCGGCGGCGGGGCCAGGCGCTGCGGTCCCACTGGTCGCCGGTGAAGTCCGGGTCGCCCTCCAGGCCCAGCCGTTGCAGCAGCAACCGGTAGAACTGCGGCTCGATGGGGCCGATGACGATGTGTTCGCCATCGGCGCAGACGTAGGTGTCGTAGAACGGCGCCGTGGCGTGCAGGCTGGCGCTGCGCGTGTCGCCCACCAGGCCGGTGGCCCGCATGCTGAGGTTGAGGTTGAGCATGTGCGCCGCGCCATCGACGATGGCCGCATCCACCACCGTGCCCTGGCCGCTGGCGCGTGCTTGCAGCACCCCGGCCAGCAGCCCGGTCATCAGGTACAGCGCCCCGCCGCCGATGTCGCCCAGCACGCCAAAGGGGGGCACGGGGCGGGCATCCGCCGGGCTGCAACCCCACATGGCCCCGCTCAGCGCGGCATAGTTGACGTCGTGCCCGGCGGTGTGCGCCAGCGGGCCGCTCTGGCCCCAGCCGGTCATGCGGCCATAGACCAGGGCGGGGTTGATGGCGTGGCATTCCTGCGGGCCCAGGCCCAGGCGCTCCATGCTGCCGGGGCGCATCCCTTCGATCAGGATATCGGCCTGCGCCACCAGTTGCAGCACCAGCTGGCGGCCTTCGGGGGATTTGAGGTCGGCGAACACCGAGCGCTTGCCCCGGTTGAGCAGATCGCCCGTGATCGGCGTGCCGCCGTTGCCGGGGCGCACCAGCGAGATCACGTCGGCCCCCAGGTCGGCCAGGTGCATGGCGCAGAACGGGCCGGGGCCCAGGCCGCCGATTTCCAGCACGCGCAGGTTGTGCAAAACTTTTTTCATGGGTGTCTCCGGGTTTTTTGTTGATAGCTGCTTCCGCTTGTCATATAAGGATTTAAGATAAAAAATACCTTGAAATCCTTGAGTGACAAGCGGAAACAGCTATGGTTTATTCCTGCGCTCCGTAAAACAGCTTGCGCGTGGGCACGGGCGCGACGGCCCGGGCAATCGCGCCGATGTGGTCGGGTGTGGTGCCGCAGCAGCCGCCCAGGATGTTCACCAGCCCCTCGGCGGCAAACTCGTGGACCAGGCGGCTGGTGACTTCGGGCGTTTCGTCGAAGCCGGTGTCGCTCATCGGGTTGGGCAGGCCGGCGTTGGGGTAGCAGCTGATGAAGGTGTCCGGCGCGGCCTTGGCCAGCTCCTGGATGTAGGGGCGCATCAGCGCCGCGCCCAGGGCGCAGTTCAGGCCGACCGACAGCGGGTTGGCATGGCGCACGCTGTGCCAGAAGGCGGTGACGGTCTGCCCCGACAGGATGCGGCCCGAGGCGTCGGTTACCGTGCCGCTGATCATGATCGGCAGCACCTCGCCGCTTTGCTCGAAAGCCTCGTCCACGGCGAACAGCGCGGCCTTGGCGTTCAGGGTGTCGAAAATCGTCTCGACCAGAATCACGTCCGCGCCGCCTGCGATCAGGCCCAGGGTCTGATCCAGGTAGGCCACGCGTAATTGCTCGAAGGTGATGTTGCGGGCGCCGGGGTCGTTCACGTCCGGGCTGATGCTGGCCGTCTTGGGCGTGGGGCCCAGCGCCCCGGCCACGAAGCGCGGGTGGTCGGGCGTGGAAAACTTGTCGCACGCGGCGCGGGCCAGCCGGGCGCTTTCCAGGTTCATCTCGTAGGCCAGATGGCCCATGTGGTAATCGTCCTGGGCGATGCTGGTGGCGCCGAAGGTGTTGGTTTCGATCAGGTCGGCCCCGGCGGCCAGATAGCCTTCGTGGATGTCGCGGATCACGTCCGGGCGGGTGAGCGAGAGCAGCTCGTTGTTGCCCTTCACGTCGTGGGCGAAGTCGGCAAAGCGCTCGCCCCGGTACTGGGCCTCGGTGAGCTTGAAGCGCTGGATCATGGTGCCCATCGCGCCATCCAGAATCGCAATGCGTTGTTGCAGGATGGCGGGCAGTTGCCGGGCGCGGGTGTAGGGGGGCAGGGTACGGGGCAAGGTCATGGGCGCGATTGTAGGAACTTGCCCACGCCGGCGTGGCCGGGATGGAGCGCCCGGTTTTGACAAGCAGTGCCGATGTGCTTAAATTCTGAGCAATGGCGCGAGGGTATCGCGCCCCTTTCTGCACAAGGAGGCAGCACCATGACCGGCATTAATACCAGCACCCTGGCGTTGTTCTCGCAATCCAACCTCTACAAATCCAACCACCTGCTGTCTACGGCGATGCAGCGCCTGTCGTCGGGGATGCGCATCAACAGTGCCAGGGACGATGCCGCCGGCATGGCCATTGCCGAGCGCTTTCTGGGCAATATCCGGGGCCTGAGCCAGGTGGCCCGCGATACCTCGGACGGCATCTCGCTGGCGCAAACCGCCGACGGGGCGCTGTCCAAGACCAGCGACAGCCTGCAACGGATGCGCGAACTGGCCGTGCAGGCGGGCAACGGCACCCTGAACAGCGCCGACCGCCAGGCATTGCAGAAAGAGTTTGACCAGCTCACCGGCGAGGTCGATCGCGTCGCCAAGACCACCCGCTTCAACGGGCAGAAACTGCTCGATGGCAGCTTTGGCGCCGCCACCTTCCAGGTCGGCCCGCGAGCCGGGGACAACGTCACCGTCGGCGGCATGGCCAACACCCAGGCGGACGCCCTGGGGCAAAGCACCTACGCCAGCGCCACGGTGGCCGTGGACGAAGCCAAAAAGGCCCATCTGCAGGCCGACCTGGCTGCCGGGGATGTGACGGTGACCGTCACCGGTGCGGACGGCAAAAATTACTCCGCCGTGATGCAGCAGGACAGCGAATTGACCGGGGACGAGGCCCTGGGCAAGTTCGTGCAGGCCATCAACAAAAACAGCGAAGCCTCGGGCGTAACCGCTTTTGTCGGTGAGGACGGCAGCAGCATTGAATACCGCGCCACCGTCGACCCTGGGCAAGACCCCGCCAATGTGGCCATTGCCGCCAGCGGCAGCAATGACTTCGCTGCCCAGGGCCAGGCACAGCAGACCCAGGGCTTGCGCGGCATGGACTTGAGTACCCAGTCCGGCGCGTGGGAGGCATTGCAGCGCATCGACAGCGCCATCGACAAGGTCAGCAGCTCCCGCGCCAGCCTGGGGGCGGTGCAGAACCGGTTTGAATCGGCCATCCAGAACATCGACATCGCGCACGAAAACACCTCTGCCGCCCGGGGGCGCATGGTGGATGCCGACTTTGCCAAGGAAATCTCCAACCAGAGCCGCGCCATGATCCTGCAGCACATGGGTTTTGCCATGCAGGCCCAGGCCAACCAGT
This sequence comes from Comamonas sp., assembly GCA_019104825.1. GTDB lineage: Bacteria > Pseudomonadota > Gammaproteobacteria > Burkholderiales > Burkholderiaceae_C > Comamonas > Comamonas nitrativorans. Next base: position 8,371 of record JAHRXD010000028.1, on the reverse strand, counting down.
CGGGGCGCTGGACGCTGGCCTTGTTGCGCTAAGGCACCTAACCCAAAGTCAAAGCAGCTTATCCTCAGGCTGCTTTTTTTATTGCGGAAAGTCCGCTGGTGCGCCCTCCCGCTGCTTCCTAGGATGGCCGCCAAGCTATTACACAAACGCGCGAAACAGGAGATTCTCACGATGCCTTTGGATTTGAACGTCCCCCCTCATGTGCAACACACCGGCCTGATCGCCTGGATTGCCGACATGGTTGCCCTGTGCCAGCCCCAATCCATCCACTGGTGCGATGGCAGCCAGCAGGAGTACGACGCGCTGTGCCAGCAACTGGTCGATGCCGGTACGTTCATCCGCCTGAACCCCGCCAAGCGCCCGGACAGCTATCTGGCCCGCACCGACCCGTCCGACGTGGCGCGGGTGGAAGACCGCACCTTCATCTGCTCCGAGCGCGAGGCCGACGCCGGCCCCACCAACAACTGGATGGCCCCGGATGCCATGCGCTCCACCTTGCAGCCCCTGTTCAGTGGCTGCATGCGCGGGCGCACCCTGTACGTGATTCCGTTCTCGATGGGGCCGCTGGGCAGCCCGATTGCGCAGATCGGCGTGGAACTGACCGACAGCGCCTACGTGGCCGTGAACATGCGTCTGATGACGCGCATGGGCCGCGCCGTGTACGACGTGCTGGGGGCCGATGGCCCCTTCGTGCCCTGCATGCACACCGTCGGCGCACCGCTGGCCGAGGGCGAAACCGATGCCACCGCCTGGCCCTGCAACCCGACGACGAAATACATCGTCCACTTCCCCGAAACGCGCGAAATCTGGAGCTATGGCTCCGGCTACGGCGGCAACGCCCTGCTGGGCAAGAAGTGCCTGGCGCTGCGCATTGCCTCCAAGATGGGGCAGGACCAGGGCTGGCTGGCCGAACACATGCTCATCCTGGGCGTGACCAATCCTCAGGGCGTCAAGCACCATGTGGCCGCCGCCTTCCCCAGCGCCTGCGGCAAGACCAACTTCTCCATGCTGGTGCCGCCCGAGGGTTTCGCGGGCTGGAGCGTCACCACCGTGGGCGACGACATCGCCTGGATTCAGCCCCAGGCCGACGGCAGCCTGCGGGCCATCAACCCCGAAGCGGGCTACTTCGGCGTGGCCCCCGGCACCAACCAGCAGACCAACCCCAACTGCATGGACAGCCTGCACCGCGACGTGATCTTCACCAACGTGGCGCTGACCGACGACGGCGACGTCTGGTGGGAAGGGCTGGAAGCCGACCACGGCGGTGAACTGCCTGCACACCTGATCGACTGGCAGGGCCGCGACTGGACGCCCGCCACCGCCAGGGAAACCGGGGCCAAGGCCGCCCACCCCAACGCCCGCTTCACCGTCGCGGCGACGAACAACCCGGTACTCGACCCGGCCTGGGACGACCCCCGGGGCGTGAAGATCGACGCCTTCATCTTCGGCGGTCGGCGCTCCAGCACCGTGCCGCTGGCCACCGAGGCCCGCAACTGGGTCGAAGGCGTCTACATGGCCGCCACGATGGGCAGCGAAACCACGGCGGCCGCCTTCGGCCAGCAGGGCGTGGTGCGCCGCGACCCGTTTGCCATGCTGCCCTTCTGTGGCTACCACATGGGCGACTACTTCCAGCACTGGCTGGACCTGGGCGCACAACTCCAGGCGCAAGGCGCCGCCCTGCCGCGCATCTACTGCGTGAACTGGTTCCGCAAGGGCGCGGACGGCAAGTTCGTCTGGCCCGGCTACGGCGAGAACATGCGCGTGCTGCACTGGCTGTTGCAACGCCTGCAAGGCCAGGCGGGCGGCGCGGAAACCGCCTTCGGCATCGCCCCGCGCTATGACGATCTGCACTGGCAGGGCCTGGATTTCAGCGCCGAGCAATTTGCCAGCGTCACCAGCCTGGACAGCAGCGCCTGGGCGCAGGAACTGGAGTCGCACGCCGAGCATTTCGCCAAGCTGGGCGAGCGCCTGCCTGCGGCACTGGAGCAGGCCCGGCAGGCGCTGGCACAGCGGCTGGCGGGGTGATGTCCTGCCCGCGCAGGCGGGCATCCAGAAAACCCGCTTCGGCGGGTTTTTAGATGTTTGAGTAATTAAAAACTAAGAACATATTGGTTCCAGTTTTAAGCAATGGCTTCCAGAATGCGTTCCACGTATTCACCCCGCCACTACAAGAAACCCCTGGAACCCGCCATGTCCGTCCTGCTGATTGCCGCCAGCCCTTCGCTCCACTCCCGCTCCGCCGCCCTGCTCGATGCCGCCGGCCAGCGCCTGCAAGCGCGGGGGGCGCCGGTGCAGCACCTTCCTCTGCGTGATCTGGCCGCCCAGGCGTTGCTGCTGGCCGATACCCGGCACCCCGACATTGCCCGGGCCGTTGCCCAGGTGGCCGCGGCCCGGGTGCTGGTGGTGGCCACGCCGGTGTACAAGGCGGCGTACAGCGGGTTGCTGAAAGTCTTTCTGGATTTGCTGCCGCAAACCGCCTTTCAGGGCAAGACGGTGCTGCCGCTGGCCACCGGCGGTAGCCCGCACCACATGCTGGCGCTGGATTACGCGCTGCGGCCCGTGTTGCAGTCGCTGGCGGCCCGCCACATCCTGCCGGGCATTTATGCCAGCGATGCCCAGATCACCGCCACCGCGCAAGGCCTGTACACCGTGGGGTCGGACATCGCCGCCCGCCTGGACGATGCCGTGGACACGCTGATCACCGACGCCCTGCGCCCCGTGCCGGACCCGGCTGCCGCCTTCGCCCCGGTGCCGTTCGCACAGGTGCGATGTAGCGTGTGATGCACGCCTGACGAACGCTTGGCACGGGGGCTGTCCCGGCCCGCGCCTTTTCTTTCTTTTTCCCCTTTTTTCAGAACCCGCGTGCGCGGCAAGGGCGCAGCTTTGCCCACGCGCCGCCTACCCCTTATCGGAGCTTGTATGTCTTCTTCCCTGTTTTCTTCTTCCACCCGCCGCCAGTTCGTCGCCGCCGGGCTGGCTGCCGCCACCACCCTGGGCGCAGGTCGGGCCGCCTGGGCGCAATCGGGCCGCCGCACGCTGCGGATTGGCTATCAAAAAGGCTGGCTGTCCATCCTGAAACAGCGCGGCACGCTGGAGCAGCGCCTGGCCCCGCTGGGCGTGCAGGTGACCTGGGCGGAATTCACCGCCGGGCCGGTGCAGCTGGAGGCGCTGAACGTCGGCTCCATCGACTTCGGCAACGTGGGCGAAGCGCCGCCCATCTTCGCCCAGGCCGCCGGTGCGCCCCTGGTGTATGCCGGGGCCTCGGTGCCGCGCCCGGGGCTGGAGGCGGTGGTGGTGCCGCAGCACTCGCCCATCCGCACGGTGGCCGACCTCAGGGGCAAACGCGTGGCCTACAACAAAGGCTCGAACGTGCATTACTTCCTGGTCAAGCTGCTGGAGCAGCACGGCCTGCGCTATGGCGATGTGCAATCGGTCTTTCTGGCCCCGGCCGATGCGCGGGCCGCGTTCGAGCGCGGTGCCGTGGACGCCTGGGCGATCTGGGACCCCTTCCTGGCCGCAGCGCAGCACACCCTGGGCGCACGGGTGCTGGCCGATGCCACGGGGGTGGTGAACAACCGGGGGTACTACTTCACCTCGCGCCACTTCGCCACACAGAACGCCGACGTGCTGCGCATTGCCATCGAAGAGGTGAACGCCGTCGAAGCCTGGGCCGGGCAGCACCGGGATGCGGCGGCGCAGGAGCTGGCAGCCGTGCTGGGCCTGGAGCCGGCCATTACCGCACTGCACCTGCAACGCTCGCCCCTGGGCGTGGTGCCGGTGACGCCGGAGATTCTGGCCGAGCAGCAAAGCATTGCCGACACCTTCTTCGACCTGAAGCTGATCCCGAAAAAACTCGACCTGCGCCATGCCGCACCGGTCTGAAGGAGCCACGCCATGCCCACCGCCACTTTGCCCCTCCCCTTGCCCCAGCGCCTGCAATCCCTGCTGGACACCACGGCCCGCGCCTGGGGGCTGCGCCAGCCGCTGCGCGGCCTGCATTTCGCCATTTCCTACTGATTGCCGGAGGTTGTTCATGCCGATTCCCACCCTCACCGGGCAGACGCTGTCGTCCTCTGCCCTGGCCGCCCCGATCTGGCCTGCTGCGGCACAGGCGGTTTTGCGCAATGCCTTCCGCAATGCCTTCCGCAATGTTTTGCGCAAGCTGCTGCCCTGGCTGCTGCCCCTGGCGCTGCTGGCCTTGTGGCAGGGCGCGGCCCACTGGGGCTGGCTGTCCAGCCGGGTGCTGCCCGCGCCGCTGGACGTGCTGCACGCGGCCTGGGCGCTGGCCGCCTCCGGCGAGCTGTGGGCGCATGTGCAGGTCAGCACCGTCCGCGCCCTGACCGGGCTGGCCATTGGCGGCGGGCTGGGCCTGGCGCTGGGCCTGCTCACCGGCTCGGTGCGCCCGGCCGAGACGCTGCTGGACACCAGCATCCAGATGGCCCGCAACATTCCGGCGCTGGCGCTGATTCCGCTGGTCATCCTGTGGTTCGGCATCGACGAGGCGGCCAAGCTGTTCCTCATCGCCGTGTCGGTGTTCTTTCCCATCTACCTGAACACCTTCCACGGCATCCGGGGCGTCGATCCGGGGCTGATCGAAATGGGCCGGGCCTACGGCCTGTCGCGCTGGCAGTTGTATCGCCAGATCGTGCTGCCTGGCGCACTGTCGTCCATCCTGGTGGGGCTGCGCTTTTCGCTGGGACTGATGTGGGTGATCCTGATCGTGGCCGAGACGATTTCCGCCCAGGCCGGCATCGGCTACCTGACGATGAACGCCCGCGAGTTCCTGCAGACCGACATCGTGCTGGTGGGCATCCTGCTGTACGCCCTGCTGGGCAAGCTGGCCGACGGTTTCGCCCGCGCTCTGGAGCGCTGGTGGCTGCGCTGGCATCCCGGCTATCAGCACTAGAGATGATCTGCCGCATTCAATCCAATTTTGATAGCTTTTACCGCCGATAAATAAAGAATTTCAGCATCTTTCATATCTGAAGTCGTTTATTCAACTGCGGAAACAGCACTTTTATCAATAGCTATCGGCGCTTTGCCAAGAAGCGCCCGGAGGCCGTTTTGACTCAAAAAAACACATCCCCCCTTCCCGCCGGTTCGCACAGCCCCGGCGGCGCACGCCTGGACTTGCTCGGTCTGGGCAAGCGCTACGGCCAGCGCGAGGTGCTGCGCCAGACGCAGTTGCACATTGCGCCGGGCGAGTTCGTCGCCATCGTGGGCCGCAGCGGCTGCGGCAAAAGCACGCTGCTGCGCCTGGTGGCCGGGCTGGAGCAGGCCAGCAGCGGCAGCGTGCAACTGGACGGTGCGCCCTTGACCGGCTTGTCGGCCAGCACCCGCATCATGTTCCAGGACGCCCGGCTGCTGCCCTGGCGGCGCGTGCTGGACAACGTGGCCCTGGGCCTGCCCCCCGGCCAGCGCCAGGCCGCCGCCCGGGTGCTGGAGCGCGTGGGCCTGGCCGAGCGCCAGGACGAATGGCCGGCCCGCCTGTCCGGCGGCCAGCGCCAGCGCGTGGCCCTGGCCCGGGCGCTGGTACACCAGCCGCGCCTGCTGCTGCTGGACGAGCCGCTGGGGGCGCTGGATGCGCTCACCCGCATCGAGATGCACCGCCTGATCGAATCCCTGTGGCAGGCCAGCGGCTTTACCGCCCTGCTGGTGACGCACGACGTGCAGGAGGCCGTGGCCCTGGCCGACCGCGTGGTGCTGATCGAGGACGGGCGCATTGCCCTGGACCAGCGCATCGACCTGCCGCGCCCGCGCAGCCACGACGCCGCCTTTGCCGCCCTGGAGCAGCGCATTCTGGAGCGCGTGCTGCAAAAACCCGCCATCCCGTCTGCGCCGCAGGCCAGTGCCGACCCCTGGCCCGGCGTGCCCGCGCACGGCCTGCGCTGGGCGGTCTGAGCTGTCTGACGGCGGCATTTTTTCCATCCCCTTTCCCCATCCCTCCATCCCTTTTTTGCAACGGACTTTTCAAGGAGAAAACCATGTCCATTCAAGCCATCAACGTACGCAACCAGTTCAAAGGCAAGGTACGCGAAATCATTCGGGGCGATGTCGTCTCGGAAATCGACGTGCAAACGCCCTGGGGCATCGTCACCTCGGTCATCACCACCCGTTCGGTGGACGAGTTGAACCTGGCCATCGGCTCGGAGGTCGTCGCCCTCGTCAAATCCACCGAAGTCTCCATCGCCAAGTTATAGAAAGGCAGGTTCCCCATGCGCACCGCACCCCGCCAATTGCACCTCGGCGCTTTCTTGTTCGGCGTGGGCCACCACGTCGCCGCCTGGCGCCACCCCGATGTCGATCCCTCTGCCGCGCTGCGCCTGCAGCACTACCAGCAACTGGCTCGCATTGCCGAGGCGGGGCTGTTCGATGCCATCTTCAGCGCCGACACCATGGGCCTGCCCGGCAGCAGCGCCGACCTCTTGTCGCGCAACGCCCCGCCGCACCAGTTCGAGCCGCTGGCCCTGCTGGCCGCGCTGGCGGGCGTGACCGAGCGCATCGGCCTGGTCGGCACCGTCTCCACCACCTACCTGCCGCCCTACCACCTGGCCCGCAAGCTGGCCTCGCTCGATCACCTGAGCGCGGGCCGCGCCGGCTGGAATCTGGTGACTTCCGGCTCCGACCACGAGGCCCGCATCTTCGGTCTGGCGCAGCAACTGGCCCACGCCCAGCGCTACGAACGGGCGCGGGAGTATGTGGACGTGGTCAAGGGGCTGTGGGACAGCTTTGAGGACGATGCCCTGCTGCTGGACCAGCAGGCGGGCCGCTACTTCGACCCCGCCAAGCTGCACCGGCTGGACCACCAGGGCCAGCACTACCGCGTGCAAGGTGCCTTGCAAAGCCAGCGCCCACCCCAGGGCTACCCGGTGATGGTGCAGGCCGGCTCGTCCGAGGACGGGCAGGAACTGGCTGCCGCCACGGCCGAGCTGGTCTTTACCGCCCACCAGTCGGTGGAGGATGCTCGCGCCTTCTACCGCAGCCTGAAAGAGCGCCTGCCCGCGCAGGGCCGCAGCCCCGATGCCTTGAAAATCCTGCCCGGCGTCTCTCCCGTGGTGGGCCGCACCCAGGCCGAGGCCCAGGAGAAATACGACCGTTTGCAGGCGCTGATCGACCCTGCGGTGGGCCTGGGCCTGCTCTCCAGTTTCGTCGGCGGCTTCGACTTTTCGGCCTATCCGCTGGATGGCCCGGTGCCCGAGCTGCCGCCCACCGAAGGCTGGCAAAGCCGCCAGGCGCTGTTCCTGAACCTGGCGCGGCGCGAAAACCTCACCCTGCGCCAGCTCTACCAGCGCGTGGCCACCGCCCGTGGCCACTGGACGGTGGTAGGCACGCCCCAAAGCATTGCCGACGAGCTGGAACACTGGTTCACCACCGGCGCGGCGGACGGTTTCAACATCATGGCCCCCACGCTGCCCTACGACTTGCAGGACTTCGTGGCCCTGGTGATTCCCGAACTGCAACGCCGGGGACTGTTCCGCACCGCCTACCAGGGCCGCACCCTGCGCGAACACCTGGGCCTGCCCCGGCCCGCCCACCCGGCGCAGCTGCGTGCCTCGGGCCGCCCGCAGACGGTGCGACCTGCCCTGGCAGCGGCATAACCATAGGCACTGCCGACATGACGACAACGCCCGCCACCCCTGCCCCTGCGGCAGCGAATGCTGCCAATGCCGCCAACGTTTCGATCATCATCGTCCCCGGCTGGCGCGGCAGCGGCCCCGGCCACTGGCAAAGCCTGTGGGCCGAGCGCCTGCCCCAGGCCCGGCGGGTGGAGCAGGATGACTGGGTCACGCCCACCCGTGCGGCCTGGGTCGGGCAGCTGGAGCGCACCGTGCTGGCCGCGCCGCACCCGGTGGTCATCGTGGCGCACAGCCTGGGCTGCCTGGCGACCGTCCACCTGGGGCCGCAGGCCGCCGCCCGTGTGCGGGCGGCCCTGCTGGTGGCCCCGGCCAACCCGGAACGCCGCGCGGTGCTGAACGACTTTGCTCCCACGCCCAGCCAGGCGCTGCCCTACCGCAGCATCGTCGTCGCCAGCCGGGACGATCCCTATTGCTCCATCCGCCTGGCCGGGGCCTATGCCCGTGGCTGGGGCAGCGAATTTGTCAGCCTGCAAAACGCCGGGCACATCAACATCGCCTCCGGCCACGGCGAATGGCCGCTGGGGTTGGCGCTGCTGCACGCCTTGGTGGAAGAGGTGACCGCCGGGGCTTAGAACGTGTTGACGTTCTAAGAACGTGTTTACGATCTTTTTGCCCCCGACAATCCTTGGATGAAAAGAAAGCCGTACCCAAGCGACATCAGTCGAGAGAAATTTGCCGAGATCGAGCCGCTGTTGCGCAGCGTTCGACGCAGCACCAAACCGATCAAGCTCGAT
>JAHRXD010000019.1 GCA_019104825.1 Comamonas sp. | reverse complement strand
GCTCATCCAGGGCGACCTGTTCAAGGACTTCCCCACGCTGAAATTCCTCATCCCGCACGGCGGCGGCGCAGCGCCCTACCACTGGGGCCGCTACCGGGGGCTGGCGCAGGAGCTGAAAAAGCCCCTGCTGGAAGAGCATCTGCTGAACAACATCTACTTCGACACCTGCGTGTACCACCAGCCCGGCATCAACCTGCTGACCGAGGTGATTCCGGTGAAGAACATCCTGTTCGCCAGCGAAATGATCGGCGCGGTGCGCGGCATCGACCCGCAGACCGGCCACTACTACGACGACACCAAGCGCTACATCGAGGCCACGCAGAACCTCACCGCCGAGGAAAAGCACGCGGTCTACGAAGGCAACGCCCGCCGCGTGTTCACGCGCCTGGATGCGGCGCTCAAGGCCAAAGGGCTGTAACCCCATAAAAGATAGCTTCTTGCGCTTGAAAACAATGGACTTCAGATAGTTTCAAACCTGAAATCCTTGCAAATCCATCGGAAGAAGCTCCTGAAACCATAGAAATACTGCAAAGGAATCCTGCCATGTACGAACTGGGAGTGGTGTACCGCAACATCGAGCGCACCGACCGCGCCACCGCCGATGCGCTGGCCGCCTTCGGCTCGGCCACCGTCCACGAGGCCATGGGCCGCGTCGGCCTGCTCAAGCCCTATATGCGCCCCATCTACCCCGGCGCACAGGTGTCCGGCACCGCCGTCACCGTGCTGCTGCAACCGGGCGACAACTGGATGATGCACGTCGCTGCCGAGCAGATTCAGCCCGGCGACGTGGTGGTAGCCACCGTCACCGCCGAATGCACGGACGGCTTTTTCGGCGACCTGCTGGCCACCAGCTTCCAGGCCCGGGGCGCCCGCGCCCTGATCATCGACGGCGGCGTGCGCGACGTGAAAACGCTGCAGGAAATGGGCTTTCCCGTGTGGAGCAAGGCCGTCAGCAGCAAGGGCTGCATCAAGGCCACGCTCGGCTCGGTGAACATCCCCATCGTCTGCGCCGGAATGCTGGTGAACCCCGGCGACGTGATCGTGGCCGACGACGACGGCATCGTCTGCGTGCCGCGCGACAAAGCCGCCGCCACGCTGGACGCCGCGCAAAAGCGCGAAGCCAACGAAGCGGGCAAGCGCGACATCTTCGCCAGCGGCGTGCTGGGCCTGGACTACTACAAGATGCGCGAAGGCTTGGACAAAGCCGGGCTGCGCTACATCGACTAAGGGGGCACCGCCATGAGCGCCTTTGAAAAAACCCCCGGCTGGCTGGACTGGTACGCCGGCCCCAGCCAGCCGCAGTTCAAGCTGCCCGCCGGTGCCGTGGACGCGCACTGCCACGTCTTCGGCCCCGGCAGCGAGTTTCCCTTTGCGCCCGAGCGCAAATACACGCCCTGCGATGCCAGCAAGGCGCAGCTCTTTGCCCTGCGCGACCACCTGGGCTTTGCCCGCAACGTCATCGTGCAGGCCACCTGCCACGGGGCGGACAACCGCGCCATGGTCGATGCCTGCCTCGCCAGCAACGGCCGTGCCCGTGGCGTGGCCACCGTCAAGCGCAGCGTGACCGATGAAGAACTGCAAGCCCTGCACGCTGCCGGCGTGCGCGGTGTGCGCTTTAACTTTGTCAAGCGCCTGGTCGATTTCACGCCCAAGGATGAGCTGCTGGAAATCGCCGGCCGCATTGCCAAGCTGGGCTGGCACGTGGTGATCTACTTCGAGGCCGTTGATCTGCCTGAGCTGTGGGACTTCTTTACCCAGCTGCCCACCACGGTGGTGGTCGATCACATGGGCCGCCCGGATGTGAGCAAAGGCGTGGACAGCGAAGAATTTGCCCTGTTCCTGCAATTCATGCGCCAGCACCCCAACGTTTGGAGCAAGGTCTCCTGCCCCGAGCGCCTGTCCGTCACCGGCCCCAGGGCGCTGGATGGCGAACAGGCCGCCTACCGCGACGTGGTGCCGTTTGCCCGCCGCGTGGTGCAGGAGTTCCCCGACCGCGTGCTGTGGGGCACCGACTGGCCCCACCCCAACCTGAAGGACCACATGCCCGACGACGGCCTGCTGGTCGATTTCATCCCCCACATCGCCCCCACCGCCGAGCTGCAACGCAAGCTGCTGGTGGACAACCCGATGCGCCTGTACTGGCCTGAAGAGGCCGGCCCCGCCGCCTGACCCACACCCGCAACCAAGGAGACAAACATGGCTCTGGAAAAACCCTATCTGAACGTGCCCGGCACGACGATTTTCGATGCCGACCAAAGCCGCAAAGGCTACTGGCTCAACCAGTTCTGCATGAGCCTGATGCAGGCGGACAACCGCACCCGCTTCAAGGCCGACGAAGACGCCTATCTGGCCGAATGGCCCATGACCGACGAGCAACGTGCCGCCGTGCGGGCGCGTGACCTGAACTGGATGATGCGCACCGGCGGCAACATCTACTTCCTGTCCAAGCTGGGCGCCACCGACGGCCTGAGCTTTCAGCAAATGGCCGGCAGCATGACCGGCATGACCGAGCAGCAGTACCGCGCCATGATGCTGAACGGTGGCCGCAGCGCCGAAGGCAACCGCTTCGTCGGCGAAGACGGCGACGCACAAGGTCCGATGAGCCAGTCCGACGCCTGGAAGGAATGGCAGGCCCGGCAGCAACTGGCCCAGGCCATCGAGCAGGCCGACGCCGCCAGCCAGAACGCCACGCCGGGCCAGGCCCGCATCACCGCCTCGGTCTATTCCTCGCACGTACCGGCCATTGGCGCGGCGGTGGACCACGGCAAGACCGGCGACGATTACTGGGCGCCGATGTTCCAGGGCTTCGAGCCGAGCAAGGACTGGATGAAGAAGAACACGCCGGACGTGATCTTCCTCGTCTACAACGACCACGCCACCAACTTCGACCTGAGCGTCATCCCCACCTTCGCCATCGGCACCGCCGCCGAGTTCGAGCCGGCCGACGAAGGCTACGGCCCGCGCCCCGTGCCCAATGTCAAGGGCCACCCGCGCCTGGCCTCGCACATCGCGCAGTCGGTCATCCAGCAAGACTTTGACCTGACCATCGTCAATGACCTGAAGGTCGATCACGGCCTGACCGTGCCGCTGAACCTGATGTTCGGCAGCCCCGCCGAATGGCCCTGCCTGGTGATTCCCTTCCACGTCAACGTGGTGCAGTACCCCGTGCCCTCGGGCGCCCGCTGCTTTGCCCTGGGCCAGGCCATCCGCAAGGCCATCGAAAGCTATGAAGAGCCTTTGAACGTGCAAATCTGGGGCACGGGCGGCATGAGCCACCAGCTCCAAGGCCCGCGTGCCGGCCTGATCAATGCCGAATGGGACAATGCCTTCCTCGACCGCCTGATCGCCGACCCCAAGGGCCTGTCCACCATGCCCCACATCGACTACGTGCGCGAAGCCGGCAGCGAAGGCATCGAGCTGGTGATGTGGCTGATCGCCCGCGGTGCGATGGCCGACGTGGCCGGCGGCAACGCCCCCACCGTCGCGCACCGCTTTTTCCACGTACCGGCCAGCAATACTGCGGTCGGCCACCTGATTCTGGAGAACCACCAATGACCATCAAAGTAGCCCTGGCCGGAGCCGGCGCCTTCGGCATCAAGCACCTGGACGGCATTCAGAACATCCCGGATGTGGAAGTCGTCTCCCTCGTCAGCCGCGACCTGGGCAAGACCCGGGAAGTGGCCGACAAATACGGCATCCCCCACGTCACCACCGACCTGGCCGACAGCCTGGCGATCAAGGAAGTGGACGCCGTAATTTTGTGTACCCCCACGCAGATGCACGCCAGCCAGACCATCGCCTGCCTGGAAGCGGGCAAGCACGTGCAGGTGGAAATCCCCCTGTGCGACGTGCTGGCCGAAGGCGAAAAAATCCTGGCCCTGCAACAGCAGACCGGGCTGGTCGCCATGTGCGGCCACACGCGCCGCTTCAACCCCAGCCACCAGTGGGTGCACAACAAGGTCGAGGCGGGCGAATTCAACATCCAGCAGATGGATGTGCAGACCTACTTCTTCCGCCGCACCAACATGAACGCCCTGGGCCAGCCGCGCTCGTGGACCGACCACCTGCTGTGGCACCACGCCGCGCACACGGTCGATCTGTTCGCCTACCAGGCGGGCAGCCCCATCGTGCAGGCCAACGCCCTGCAAGGCCCCATCCACAAGGAGCTGGGCATTGCGATGGACATGAGCATCCAGCTCAAGGCCGAGAACGGCGCCATCTGCACCCTGAGCCTGTCGTTCAACAACGACGGCCCGCTGGGCACCTTCTTCCGCTACATCGGCGACAGCGCGACCTACATCGCCCGCTATGACGACCTGTTCAACGGCAAGGAAGAAAAAATCGACGTCAGCCAGGTGGCCGTCAGCATGAACGGCATCGAACTGCAGGACCGCGAATTTTTCGCCGCCATCCGCGAAGGCCGCGAAGCCAACGCCAGCGTGGCCCAGGTGCTGCCCTGCTACCGCGTGCTGCACCAGCTGGAGCAGCAACTGAACGCGGCGTGATGCGGCTGCCAGCCTGCTGTGCTGGCTGAAAAAATAGCTGTTACCGCTGTCATTTAAAGGATTTCAGGTAGAAAACTGCCTGAAATCCTTTTTTTATCTGCGGAAACAGCTCCTTTTTTTAAAAGAAACAGCCACAAAAAAGCCGATGGAGAACATCCATCGGCTTTTTCAATGCGCGGGGAAAATCAAACCGCCTTCACGTTAGAACGTGTTCACGATCTCGGCGCGAAGGGGTGCGGGAAGCGGATCGGGATGGGCTGCTAGGCGCAAACCGCAGCCATAGCGGTGCTTTGGCGCGTATTTCCAACGCCGCAGAGCGCCCGAGGCCGCGACTGCACACCCGCGCGGAGATCGTGAACAGGTTCTCAGAAGGGGTATGCACGCGGCTGGGTCTGCACGGTGATCCAGCGTGT
>JAHRXD010000016.1 GCA_019104825.1 Comamonas sp. | reverse complement strand
GATGCCGCCCAAGGTGGGCTCGAGTGCTGCCACGATCTCGATGATCTTGTCGGGGTCGCGTGCGTCCAGTTCGATGTCGAACACGTCCACGCCGGCGAATTTCTTGAACAGACAGCCCTTGCCTTCCATGACGGGTTTGCCGGCCAGGGGGCCGATGTCGCCCAGGCCCAGCACAGCAGTGCCGTTGGTGATCACGCCCACCAGGTTGCCCCGGGCGGTGTAGTCGAAGGCCTTGTCCGGGTCGGCCTGGATGTCCAGGCAGGGGTAGGCCACGCCGGGGGAGTAGGCCAGCGACAGGTCACGCTGGTTGGACAGGGGCTTGGTGGGGGTGACGGAAATCTTGCCTTTGTTCGGGTTGCTGTGGTACTCGCGGGCAGCGTCACGCAAGGTTTGTTCGGCGGGGGTCAGTGGTTCAGTCATGGAAAAAAGTGGTTCAAGGGGCGCTTGCTGCGCCAGGGGGCGCAAAGCTTACTCTGAAATGACAAATTGCGGGGTCTTGCGGCGCCCCGCGAAGCCTGAAACGCCATCCCCCGGTAAGGGGGCTGGCGTTTGTTGAAGGGTCGGCGATGCTTAGTGCGCGTCGGCCTGGCGTGCTGCTTGGATGACAGCCTGCGTATTATCTTTGGCTCCGTTGAAGAAAACGTTCAGAAGCACGGCGCAGAGGGAAGAAAGCAGGATGCCCGACTCGATCAGCGGGTGGATGGCATGCGGCATCCACTGGCGGAACTGCGGCGCCACCAGCGGAATCATGCCGACGCCGATGGAGACGGCCACGATCATGGCGTTGTTGCGGTTGTCGCGGAAATCCACGCCCGACAGGATGCGGATGCCGGTGGCGGCCACCATGCCGAACATGACCAGCCCCGCACCGCCCAGCACCACCGTGGGCAGGGATTCGACCAGGGCGGCCATCTTGGGCAGCACGCCCAGCACGACCAGAATCACGCCCCCGGCCACGCAGACCCAGCGGCTCTTGATGCCGGTGACGGCCACCAGCCCCACGTTCTGCGAGAAGCTGGTGTAGGGGAAGGTGTTGAAAATGCCGCCGATCAGCGTGCCCAGGCCGTCGGTGCGCAGGCCTCGGGTCAGTTCGGTCTGGTTGATCGGCTTGCCGGTCATGTCGCTCAGGGCCAGGAACATGCCGGTCGATTCGATCATCACCACGATCATGATCAGCGTCATCGTCAGGATCAGCATGGGGTCGAACACCGGCGTGGCGATCTGCATGGGCAGCACGATGTCGAACCAGGCGGCCTTGCCCACTTTCTCGAACGTCATCAGCCCCATGGCGGCGGTGATGACACCGCCGACGACGATGCCGATCAGCACCGAGATGTTGGCCAGAAAACCCTTGCCGAAGCGGGCGATGAACAGAATCGTCAGCAGCACGGCGCCGGAAATGGTCACGCCGGTCAAGTCCGCATATTTGGGGTTGGGCACGCTGGGCACCACGGCAAAGCCCTTGGGCACGGGCGGCAGGTGCGAGCCGGGGGCACCGGCCATGGCCTGGGCCTCGGTCAGCCATTTGATGTGTTCGGGATTGGGGATGGTCGGGGCCGTGGGGCCGGCGGGATTGCCGAAAATCCAGTTGATGCCCACGCGCATCAGGCTGATGCCGATCACGGCAATGATGGTGCCGGTCACCACGGGCGGGAAGAAGCGCAGCATCCGGCTCATCAGCGGCGCAATGAGGATGGAGATCACCCCCGCGCCGATCACCGCGCCGAAGATCAGCCCGGCCCCCGCCTGTCCGCCCGTGGCCTGGGCCATCGACACCATCGGCGCGACGGCGGCAAAGGTCACGCCCATCATCACCGGCAGCTTGATGCCGAACCACTGGGTCGCGCCCATCGACTGGATCAGCGTGACGATCCCGCAGACGAACAGGTCGGCGGAAATCAGGTGGGCAATCTGATCGGGGGGCAGGTTCAGCGCCCGGCCCACGATCAGCGGCACGGCCACGGCGCCGGCATACATCACCAGGACGTGTTGCAGGCCCAGCGCGGTGGCCCGCCCCCAGGGCAGCTTTTCATCAACGGGATGGACAGAGCTTGTCATGAATGTCTTCCTTGGAAACTGTCGTTATGGGCAGCGGCAGGGATTGCGCACTTTATCCATACAAAAAGTGTATACAAATAAGACATTGAAAAACTCCAAGTTTTCCCTAGGGATGGGTATTTCCCGATAGGGCAGGAGGGTCTGCGGCCGGGTCTGCACAGGCATGAAAAAGCCCGGCGCAAGGCCGGGCTGCAAGGGGAGAGCCTGCGCGGTGAGCGCAGCACGCAGCGTTTGAGGGCGTTCAGGCCATCAGATCGACCAGGCTGCGGGCCACCACCTTGGTGGCACGGCGCAGGTCTTCCAGATCGATGCGTTCATCGTTGCGCTTGGCGTGCGATTCCAGCACCGAGCGCGGGCCTGCGCCGTAGATCACGCCGGGAATGCCGCGCTCCACGTACAGGCGCACGTCGGTATACAGGGGCGTGCCGACGGCGGGGGGCCTGGCGCCAAACACCGCCTCGCCGTGCTGCTGGATGGCATCGACCAGGGGCTTGTTCTCGGCCAGCGGCGTCATGGCGTTGGCCAGCAGCAGGCGCTTGATGTCCACGCGCACGGCGTCTTCGCCGGTGTAGCCGCCTTGGGTGTTGAACTGCTCCACCGCCTGGGCGATCACGGCGCGGATGCTGGCTTCCACCTCGGCCGGGTTTTCTTCGGGAATCATGCGGCGGTCAAGCTTCAAGGTCACCTTGCCCGGCAGCACGTTGGTGTTGGTGCCGCCTTCGATGCGGCCAATGTTCAGGTAGGGGTGCTTGATGCCCGGCACCTTGGAGGTGACCTGCCGGTACTTGGTGTTCTCGGCAAACAGGCCGTTCATGATGGCCACTGCCGCCTGCAGCGCATCCACGCCCGTGTGCGGCACGGCGGCGTGGGCCATCTTGCCGTGCACGGTCACTTCCATTTGCAGGCAGCCGTTGTGCGCGGTGACGACTTCGTAGCTGAAGCCGGCGGCAATCATCAGGTCGGGTTGGGTCAGCTTGTTTTTCAGCAGCCAGCCGGGGCCGAGCAGGCCGCCAAATTCCTCGTCGTAGGTGAAGTGCAGCTCCACTGCGCCCTTGCTGGGCTTGGCCACGGCTTCGAGCGCCCGTACGGCAAAGGTGAAGGTGGAAAAGTCGCTCTTGCTCACGGCGGTGGCGCGGCCATACATCTTGCCGTCCACGATCTCGGCGCCGTAGGGGTCGTGCGTCCAGCCTTCGCCGGGGGGCACCACGTCGCCGTGGGCGTTCAGCGCCACGGTGCGGCCACCGTTGCCATAGGGGCGGCGCACGATCAGATTGGTGATGCTTTGCATCCCGTAGTCACGCACTTCTGCTTCGGGCACCGCGTGTTTTTCGGCGTCGAAGCCAAATTCCTTGATCAGCGCTGCCGTGCGTTCGGCGTGCGGGGCGTTGTTGCCGGGCGGGGTGTCGGTGGGTACCTGCACCAGGGCCTGCAGGAACTGCACCTGCTCGTCAAAGTGCTGGTCTACCCAGGCGTCCAGGGCGGTGTAGAGGGCTTGGCGGTCGTGGTTCATGACAAATCTCCTTCAATTCAGGCAGCCAGTTGCTGCAAAACATGGGCAAAGGCATCGACGGCCAGCTGCATGTCGTCGTTGGTGCTGGATTCCAGCGGGTTGTGGCTGATGCCGCTGTTCAGGCCGCGTACGAACAGCATGGCCTGTGGCAAGATCTTGTGCAGCTTCATTGCGTCGTGGCCTGCGCCGCTGGGCAGGCGGAACACCGGCACGCCCAGGGCTTGCACGGCGGCCTCCCAGCGCTGCTGCCACGCGGGGGCGCTGGGCGCGGCGGATTCCTGCATGGTCTGCTCGGTGCGGTATTGCAGGCCCCGGCGTTCGCAGATGTCGGCCAGCTTGGCCAGGATGTCGTCGCGCAGCGCATCGCGCTGGGCGTTGCTGGGGGCACGAATGTCCAGGCTGAAGTGGCACTGGCCCGGCACCACGTTGATGGAGCCGTTGGGCACCTGCAACATGCCGATGGTGGCCACGCTGTCGCCGTCCTGCGTGGCGCGTGCTTCCATGAAGAGGGCCAGTTCGGCCACGCCCACGGCGGCATCGCGGCGGCGGTTCATCGGCGTGGTGCCGGCGTGGCTGGCCATGCCGGTGATGCTGCACTGGTAGCGCACGCTGGCATTGATGGCGGTGACCACGCCCAGGGGCAAATCCAGCTCGTTCAGTACCGGGCCTTGCTCGATATGCACTTCGATAAAGCCCAGGTATTGCGCCGGGTCGCGTTGCAATTTTGGAATGTCGTCGATGCACAGGCCCGCGTGCTGCATGGCCGAACGCATGGTGATGCCGTCGGCGTCCTGCTGGTCGAGCCAGTCGGGGTTGAAGTCCCCCGTCAGCGCCCCGGAACCGAGGAAGGTGGCCTTGTAGCGCTGGCCTTCTTCCTCGGCAAAGGCCACCACTTCGATGCCGAAGGGCAGGCGCTTGCCGCTGCGGTGCAGTTCGCGCACACACGCCATGGGCACGAAGATGCCCAGGCGCCCGTCGTATTTGCCGCCGTTGCGTACCGTGTCGTAGTGGCTGCCGGTCAGCAGGTATTGCGCACCGGCCATAGCGGGGTCGGGGTGGTAGCGGCCCACCACGTTGCCCACGGCGTCGATCTCCACCTCGTCAAAGCCGATTTCCCGCATCCAGTGGCTGATGCGCTGGGCGCAGGCGCGGTGCGCGTCGGTCAGGTAGGTGACGGTGAGCTGCCCCAGTTCGGCGTAGCCGGGGTCGGTGTGCTGGGCCAGCTTTTCCTGCCAGTCCCACACGTCGTTGCCCAGGGTGGGGGTGTAGCCAAACTTGTCGTTCAGGCGGATTTCCGCAATGCGGTGGATGTTGCGCAGCGCTTCGGCCCGCTCGAAGTCGGGGTGGTTGCGCAGGCGGCGCTCGAAGGTGGCCAGGATTTCTGCCTTGGGCAGGCCCAGCCCGCGCGGGCCGCGCACGGCCAGGATGAAGGGAAAGCCAAAGCGCTCCCCGTACTGGCGGTTTAGCTGCTGGATGTGCGCCAGCTCTTCGGGCGTGCATTGGGTCAGCCCCGCCTTGTTCTGCTCGTTGGTCGATTCGGCCGTGAGCGTATTGGTCTGCATGGCCTTGCCCGCCAGCTCCGGGTGGGCGCGGATCAGGTCGAGCTGCGCCTGCTCGCCCGCCTGGGCCAGCACCTGCACCATGGCGTGCTTGATGTGCGCCAGGCTGGCAAAGGGGCGCTGGGCCAGGGCCTGCTCGGCAATCCAGGGGGAATGCTCGTACAGGCCATCGAGCAGAGCAACGGCCTCTGCCGCGCTGGCCGCGTTCAGTTGTTCCAGGGTCAAAGCCATGGTTGTCTCCTATAAAAACAAGAGCTTCCAGCGCTTGCTGCGTAAGCGCTGGAGGGGGATTTGTTCTAAAAATTATTGCGGCGCAGGAAAGCGCTGCGCCCAGTGGCGGGCCACGTCGATGCGGCGGGCCACCCACACCTTGTCGTGGCGCTGGATGTGGTCGAGAAAGCGCTGCAGCGCCA
>JAHRXD010000263.1 GCA_019104825.1 Comamonas sp. | reverse complement strand
GTGAAGCCCACCAGACCGCCGCCGGTGCAAGTGCTGAAAAGCCGCACTGGAGGAACGTCCGGACTGCACAGGGCAGCGTAGCAGCTAACGGCTGTCCATCGCGAGGTGAGGATCAGAGCAACAGAGACGAGTTCGAGCGCAGCAGCGTCCGTCATGGGGTGTTCTGCGGTTCGCCGATGCAAGTCGGTGCGGCTGGCGCAAGCCAGGCGGTGACAGGTGCAAGCCCGGCACGACGCAGCCACCTCGGGCGCGAAGCGCACGAGGTGAAACGGGCAATCTCTACGCGCAGCAACACCAAGTAGGCACACGTTGACGGGGCCCCCGGAGTGTGCGGGTAGGTGGCATCGAGCCGGTGGGGCGACTCCCGGCCAAGAGTAATGGCGGTCACGTTTGGGCGACCAGACGCACAGAATCCGGCTTATCGGTGGGCTTCACACTTTTGTTTCTCATATTCAGGCGCTTGTTTTCAAGCGCCTTTTTTTCGTCTGCGGGGGGCTGGGGTGAGCGCTGGCAGTGCAGTGGCGGCATCTGTGTTGGGTGAAATTAGGGGGATCTGTACCTATTGTTTTGGTAAATGGTATGGAGAATATCGACCGAGTTGATTTTCACGATTTCTTCAACCTTGAAATTGGCGTCGGTTGACTTTTTGACCAATGTCAATATATACGAAATGGTAAGTGCTGCAATGGATAAAGATACCCTCCATCGACCGCTTGGGAATACTTCGCGCCGTAATTTTTTGAATAAAGCGGCAACGGCCGGTTTGGCGGGGATTGCCTTCAGCGGCTGTACCCCGGAAACCCCTTCGGCCAGTGCGTCAGCGCCAAATGCGCCTGCAGCCGATACGCACGATAAATACTCCGTTTCGCCTGGGCAGTTGGATGACTACTATATGTTTTCCAGCGCAGGCCACGCCGGGGATGTGCGTATTTTCGGCCTGCCTTCAGGGCGGGAATTCAAGCGGGTACCGGTGTTCAATACCGACTGCATGATCGGCTGGGGGATTACCAATGAATCCAAAGCCATCATCGGCACCGATGCCGATGGCCGCGTGAAATACAACACGGGCGATACCCACCACATTCACCCCTCGTACACCGACGGTACCTACGATGGCCGGTATCTTTTTGTCAATGACAAACTTAATTGCCGTCTGGGGCGGGTCCGCCTGGATACGATGGAGTGCGACAAGATCACGGAAATTCCGAATATCCAGGGCTTCCACGGCACCTTTCCGGATAAGCGAGACCCAGTTGATCCCGACATCAACTACACCACCCGGGTATTTTGCGGTTCGGAATTTTCCATTCCCCTGCCCAATTTTGGCCAGGGGATTGACGATGAAGCCAATTACCGCTCTTTGTTCAGTTGCATCGACGCCGAGACCATGGAAGTGCGCTGGCAGGTACTGATCGATGGCAACTGTGAGCTGGTGGCGTCCTCGTACGACGGCAAGCTGGCCGCGACCACCCAGTACAACACTGAAATGGGCGTGCATTATGAAGACATGATGTCCGCAGAAATGGACTCCTGCCTGTTCTTCAACATCGCCCGGATCGAGCAAGCCGTGAAAGACGGCCGCTTCACCACCTATGGCGAATCGAAAGTGCCGGTCGTCGATGGCCTCAGGGACAGCAATACCGACCCCAGGACCGCGCTGACCTGCTACGTGCCGATTCCCAAGAACCCGCACGGTGTGAATATCAGCCCCGATGGCAAGTACTACGCTTGCGCCGGCAAGCTTTCGCCCACGGCCAGCCTGATCGCCCATGAAAAAGTGCTGCAGTGGTTTGACGGGGCATTGGCCGATTCGCGTGACACCGTAGTGGCCGAGCCGGAACTGGGCCTGGGCCCGCTGCACACGGCCTTTGATGGCCGGGGCAATGCGTACACCACCTTGTTCCTGGACAGCCAGATCGTCAAATGGAGTGTGGAAGGCGCCATCAAGTTTTACCAGGGCGACAAGAGCGTCCAGGTGGTGCTGGATCGCCTGGATGTGCATTACCAGCCGGGCCATGGTTTTACCTCGATGGGCGAGACGCGCGAGGCCGATGGCAAATACCTGATTTCAGACAATAAATTCTCGAAAGACCGTTTTTTGCCGGTGGGCCCGCTGCACCCGGAAACTTCGCAGTTGATCGATATCAGCGGCGACAAGATGAAGCTGGTACACGACAACCCGGTGACTTCCGAGCCGCACGACTCGATCATCATTCGCCGCGATATTATCAAGACCAAGCAGGTCTATGATATTGATCAATTTCCTTTGGCCATCAAAACCCCGAAAGAATCCGGTATCTTCCGCGAGGGAAAAAAGGTCACCATCCGAATTGCCAGCCAGGCACCGGCTTTCAGTCTGAGAGAGTTTCGGGTGAAAAAAGGCGATGAGGTGACGATCATCCTTACCAACCTGGACAAGATTGAAGATTTGACGCATGGTTTTGCCATTGAGCGCCACAATATCAACTTTGTCGTCAATCCCCAGGAAACCAAATCCGTCACCTTCAAGGCGAATAAGCCCGGCGTTTATTGGTGCTACTGCACCCATTTCTGCCACGCTTTGCATATGGAAATGCGTTCGCGCTTCATTGTAGAGCCTTGATTTTTTAGTTGCTTATGGTGTTTGCCATCTCAATATTTATTGAGATGGCTTTTTTATTTTCAAGGTGTTTTTCCCCGGCGTTGGCGCTGCTGCCGGAGGATGCCGCCCAGGGCTTGCAATGCGGCTTCGTGGCGGGGCGTCGGGGGATAGCCGAAATTCAGCCGCAGGCAGTCGGTGAATGCCCGTTGGGCTGAAAAAATCGGGCCGGGGGCAATGCTGATGCCCTGGGCCAGGGCTTCCTGGTGGACTTGCAGGGTGTCCGTCCCGGGGAGAGAGAGCCAGAGAAAATAACCGCCCCCGGGCTGTGTCATGGCAAAAGGCGCGGGCAGGTGTTTTTCAATACCGGCCACCAATTGGGCTTTCTGCGCCATCAGCTTGGTGCGCAAATGCCGTAGGTGATTATCGAAACTGCCATATTTCAGGTAATCGGCCAGGGCCGCCTGGATGGGCGCGGCAGTGGCCAGGCTGGTGGAGTATTTTTGCCGCTGCACCTGCTGGGCAAAGCGCCCGGCGGCCACCCAGCCCAGGCGGTAGCCGGGGGCCAGGCATTTCGAGAAGGACGAGACGTGCAGCACCAGGCCATCGGTATCCAGGGCCTTGCTGGGCAGTGGAGCATCGGTGCCGAAGTACAGCTCGCCATACACGTCGTCCTCGATCAGCGGTACTTGGTGCTGGCGCAGCAGGTCAAGCAGGGCTTGCTTGTTGGCATCGGATACCTGCGCCCCGGTCGGGTTGGCAAAGTTCAGGCTGAATAAACAGGCTTTGACGGGGTGGCGGCGTAGGGCGTCGGCCAGGGCATCCAGGCTTACGCCATCGCGGGGATGGCTGGGGATTTCGATCACCTTCAGGCCCAGGCGCTCGCAGGCCTGCAGCCCGGCGTAGAAGGTGGGCGATTCGATGGCGACCAGGTCGCCGGGCCGGGTCAGGGCCTGCAGGCACAGGCTCAGACCCTCCATGGCCCCGGCGGTGATGACGATTTCCTGTGGCGAGACGCTGGCCCCGTGCGCCAGGTAGCGCAGGGCCAGTTGGCGGCGCAGTTCCTCGTTGCCTGGGGGCAGATCGGTGATGGCGGCCAGCGGGTCGAACTTGCGGGCGGCTGCGGCCAGGAAGCGGCCCAGTTTGTCCAGCGGGAACAGTTGCGGGTCGGGAAAAATCGACCCCAGCGGAGTGATCGAGGGATCGCGCACGCTGGTGAGAATCTGAAAAATGAAATCGCTCACCGCCAGATCGGTGGAGCCGCCCGCCTGGCTGGGCAGAGGGGGCTGCGGCAGCTTGCGCCCCAACTGCGCCCGCACAAAGTAGCCGGATTTGGGACGCGCCTCGACCAGCCCCCGGCTTTCCAGCAGGTGGTACGCCTGGGTCACGGTGGCCTGGCTGATGGCATGGGCCTTGCACGCCTGGCGCACGGAAGGCAGCCGCTCGCCAGGACGCAGCACGCCATCGGCAATCAATTGGGCGGTGTGCTCGGCAAAGGCTTGGTACAGGCTCATGGCCCGATCGTAACCATCGGGGTAAACGCCTAAAGCGCCTCTGTATAAGCCAAGGCGCCCCGGATATGGCTGAAGCGAAGGTGACTGCACAGGCAGCTTTTGTACCCGTGTTGGTCAAATAATCTTCCCATGCGACCCGAATACGACGTTTACCCTGCCTGCCCGCCTGTGCCCTTACGCGATGCGGCCACCTTGCTTCTGGTGCGCAACCACCCCGCCGATGGCTGGGACGTGCTGATGACGCGCCGCTCTGCCCAGGCCAGTTTTGTGCCCGGCGGCTACGTGTTCCCCGGCGGCGGACTGGAAGCGCAGGATGGGCATGACGATCTGCCCGTGCTTGCCCGCCCGGCCATGTCCGCTGCCGAGCGCCAGGCCGCCATTGCCGCCGTGCGCGAAACTTTCGAGGAGATGGGGCTGTTGCTGGCCGTGCATGCCGATGGCCGCCCGGCCACCCAGGCCGATGTGGAGGCCCTCGACCGCAGCACCTCGCTGTGGCCCCAACTGCTGGCGCGGGGCCTGCAACTGGACTTGCGCGGGGTGTGGCTGCTGGCGCACTGGACGGCCGACCCGAGCGTGCCCAAACGTTTTGCCGTGCCGTTTTTCGTCGCCCTGGCCCCGCAGGGGCAAATTCCGGTGGCCGATGAAAGCGAGCAGTTCGAGCCGGTCTGGGTCGCGCCCCGGCAAGCCCTGCAGCAGCACGCCGAGGGGCAGATGCCGATGATTTACCCCACCGTGCGCACGCTGGAGCGCCTGGTTGCTTACCCCGATACGGCGGCGTTGCTGGCGGCGGTGCAGGGCGGCCCTTTGTGGCGCAGCATGCCGCGCTCGGGCCGCCTGGGCGGCAAGGAATACCGCTGCATGGAAGACGACCTCGCATACGGCGAACTGGCCCTGCTTTGCCCCGACGGGCAGGGACGGCATGCACTGGACTGGCAATCGGCGCAGGCGGTGGCACTGCGCAAAAACGTGCTGCGCCTGACCGCACCGAACCCGGGCGTGATGACCGGCCCCGGCACCAACAGCTATCTGATCGGTGAAGCCGCCACGGGCTTTATTGCCATCGACCCGGGGCCGGATGATGCGGCCCACGCTCAGCGGCTCTGGGATGCGGCGGGCGGGGATATCCGCTGGATTGTCTGCACCCATTCCCACCCGGACCACGCTCCCGGCGCCTGGCTGCTGCAGGCGCTGTGCGCCAAGGCCGCCGGCGTGAAGCCCCCGGTGCTGGGCCTGCCCAGCGGCCCGGGTGCCCCGGCGCACAGCCAGTTCCAGCCGGACGAATTGCTGCAAGATCAGGAGCTTCTTGCGCTGACTGGAAAAGGGGAAAACGGCAAGATTACCCACACCCTGCAGGCATTGCATACCCCGGGCCACACCCAGAACCATCTGTGCCTGCTGCTGGTGGAAGACGGCCTGCTGCTGACCGGCGATCACATCCTGAGCGGCAGCACCACCATCATCAATCCCCCCGACGGCAATATGGCCGACTACCTGGACAGCCTGCAGCGCCTGGATGCCGTCTGCGCCGAACATGCGGTGCAGTTCCTGCTGCCCGCGCACGGCTACGTGCTGGGCCAGGCCCGCCAGGTGATTGCCCGGCTGACCGCCCACCGTCTGGCGCGGGAGGCCAAGGTGCTGGCCGCCATGCGCCAGGTGCCGCAGGGCGGCGCAGAGGACTGGGTCGCGCTGGCGTATGCCGATACGCCGCAGGCGCTGTGGCCGCTGGCGCAAAGAAGCCTGCTGGCGCATGTCGAGCGGATTCGGGCGCTGGGGCTGCTGGCTGCGTAAAAATCGCCTTAAGCTTGGCGGATGTCGGAAAACCACTCCCCTGAAAACACCGCCCCCGAAGCGGGCGAGCGGCTGGCCAAGCGGCTGGCCCGCCAACTGGCCTGCTCGCGCCGCGAGGCCGAGCTGTATGTCGAAAACGGCGCCGTGCTGGTCGATGGCCAGATCGTCGAAGCCCTAAGTACCCGTGTGCTGCCCGAACAGCAGGTCAGCGTCGCTCCGGGCGCCCGCGCCCTGCCGGTGCCGCCGGCCACCCTGCTGCTGCACAAGCCCGCAGGCTTCACGGTGGGCGAGGGCCAGCCCAGCGCCTGGAGCCTGCTCACGCCCGAACGGTGGCAACAAGGCCCGATGCCCGCGCCGATCAAGGTGCTGAAAAAACATTTTCAGCATCAGGCCCCGCTGCTGACCCTGCCCATACCGGCCAGCGGGCTGACGGTGTTGTCCCAGGACGAACGCATCCTGCGCAAGTTGACGCAGGATGCCCTGTTCGTCGAGCAGGAATGTATCGCCCAGGTGCGCGGCAAGATCGCCCCGGACGGATTGCAGCGCCTGTGCGACGGCAGCGCCATCCCCGGCAAGCGGCTGCCGCGCATCAAGGTGAGCTGGCAGAACGAGCAGCACCTGCGCTTTGCCCTGCAAGGCATCTTCCCGCACGAGATCGAGGCCATGTGCGCCGGCGTCGGCCTGCAACTGGTCGGGCTTAAGCGCTTGCGCGTGGGACGCATTGCCCTGGCCGGGCTGGCCGAAGGGCATTGGCGCTATTTGCAGCCCTGGGAGCGGTTTTGAGCGGCGCCCGGTGGGCGGCTTGGTCATAATCCCCGCATTCCGTTTGTCTTTCTCTTGCACAGGCTTGCCCATGCACACCAACGACTCCCCCGTTTTTGACGATCAGCAGGTTGCCGACTATCTGCTGCGCACCCCCGCTTTCTTTGAACACCATGCCGAGTTGCTGACCCGCGTGCAGTTGCGCAGCAGCCACGGCCCGCAGGCCGTGAGCTTGCAGGAGCGCCAGGCCGAGCTGCTGCGCGAGAAAATCCGCGCCCTGGAAGGACGGCTGGCCGAGGTGGTGCGCCACAGCAGCGAGAACACCAGCATCGCCCACAAGATTCACCGCTGGAGCTGTACCCTGGCGGGCGTGCCCGATGCGCGGGCGCTGCCCCACGTCATCAGCGAAGGCCTGCAAAAAGAGTTCGACGTGCCCCAGGTCGCCATGCGCGTGTGGCAGGTCGCCGGGCCGTTCATGGGCCTGCCCTTCACTCTGGGGGTGAGCGACGACGCCAAGGCCTTCGCCTCGTCGCTGACCATGCCGTTCTGCGGCCCCAACCTGGGGTTCGAGCCGACCACCTGGCTGCCCAATCCCGACGAAGTGCAATCCCTGGCGCTGCTCACGCTGCGCGAAGGCCCCAACGACAGCCAGACCCCGGCCTTCGGTCTGCTGGTGCTGGGCTCGCCCGACCCGCTGCGCTTCGATGCCACCATGGGCACCGACTTTCTCGCGCACATCGCCGAACAGGCCAGCGCCGCCCTGGCACGGCTGCGCGTAGGCAGCGGTGGCAACGTCTGACCGTGTTCCTGCCGATGCTGCCCTGGTGCCGGCCTACCTGCACCATGTGGCGGTAGAAAAGCGCCTGGCCGAGCGCACCGTGGCGCTGTACGCCGACGGGCTGCAACGCCTGCTGGCCTGCGCCGCGCAACAGCAACTGGAGGTGTGCGCCTTGCAGCCGCAGCACCTGCGCAGCAGCGTGGCCCAGTGGCACAGCCAGCGCATCAGCAGTGCCACCATGGCGCTGTGGCTGTCGTGCTGGCGGGGATTTTTCCGCTGGGCAGCCGCCCAGGGCCGGGTGCCGACCAATCCGGCGCAGGGGCTGCGCCCGCCCAGGGCGCCCCAGCGCCTGCCCAAGGCGCTGCCCGTCGATGCGGCGGTGCAGCTGGCGGCATTTCGCCCGGCGCAGCCGTCCGACCCGTGGCAGGAGGCCCGCGATGCGGCCATGACCGAACTGCTCTACAGCAGCGGCCTGCGCGTGAGCGAACTGGTGGGCCTGGACGTGCAGGCCAGCGGCCAGGCCCGGGGCTGGGTGGATGTCCAGGAAGCGCTGGTGCAGGTGCTGGGCAAGGGCGACAAGCGCCGCAGCGTACCCGTCGGCCCCCCGGCGCTGGCGGCCCTACGGCATTGGCTGGCGCTGCGTGCGCAGCCGTTCGGGGCGCAGTGGCCGGAGGCGGCCTTGTTCGTCGGCGTGCGCGGCAGGCGTCTGAGTGCGGCCCAGGTGTGGCAGCAGCTGCGCCAGCGCAGCAGCCAGGCCGCCCTGGCGCAGCCCGTGCATCCGCACATGCTGCGCCATTCGTTTGCCAGCCATCTGCTGCAATCGAGCGGGGATTTGCGGGCG
The DNA here is from genome assembly GCA_019104825.1 of Comamonas sp. Classification (GTDB taxonomy): domain Bacteria; phylum Pseudomonadota; class Gammaproteobacteria; order Burkholderiales; family Burkholderiaceae_C; genus Comamonas; species Comamonas nitrativorans. Next base: position 4,394 of record JAHRXD010000263.1, on the reverse strand, counting down.
GTGCAGGAGCTGCTCGGGCACAGCAATATCCGCACCACGCAGGTCTATACACGTCTGGATTTTCAGCATTTGGCCCAGGTGTACGATAAGACCCACCCCCGGGCGCACCGGCCCCGGCAAGCGGCCGACGAGCGCGGCGCCCCTCCCCCGATCGAACCCAAGGAGCATTGACATGGCCGATACCTGGTTGCCTTCCCTGATCACCGCCACCCCGCAAGAGGGTTTCGAGCTGGCCATCACCCTGAGCCGCCGTGGCGTCAAATACACCCAGCCCGACGCCGAGGTGCTGCACAAGCTGCGCCCCGAATATGCCAACGACCACGCTGCGCTGACGGCGGCTTCGCAGGTCGTGGCCACCAACTTCCAGACCGTGGCTGCGGCAAACAACTACTGGCGCGGCTGATGCTTTATTAAAAATAGCTGTTTGCGCTTGATACACAAGGGTTTCAGATATGAATCATTCTGAAATCCTTTATATGTAAGCGCAAGCAGCTATTGCTTTCTCCGCTGTGCCTGATCGGGCACGGCGGTTTTGCTTTTTGAAGGTGTTTTTTTATGGCTTTGATTCCCACCACCATCCTCACCGGCTTTCTCGGCGCGGGCAAGACCACGCTGCTCAAGCGCATCCTGAGCGAGGCCCACGGCATGAAGATTGCCGTTATCGAAAACGAATTCGGTGAAGAAAACATCGACACCGACATCCTGAAAACCGAATCCAAGGAACAAATCCTGCAGATGAGCAACGGCTGCATCTGCTGCACCATCCGCGAGGATTTGCGCGACACCCTGCAACTGCTGGCCGCCAAGCGGCGCAAGGGGCAGGTGGATTTCGAGCGCATCGTCATCGAAACCACCGGCCTGGCCGACCCCGGCCCCGTGGTGCAGACTTTCTTCATGGACGACGAAATCGCCGAAACCTATCTGGTCGATTCCATCCTCACCGTGGTCGATGCCAAGCACGCGCAGCAGCAGCTCGACGATCGCCAGGAAGCGCGGCGCCAGGTTGGCTTCGCCGACCAGATCTTCCTGTCCAAGACCGATCTCATCAGCGCCGAGGAGAAGGACGCCCTTGTCCATCGCCTCAAGCACATGAATCCACGGGCGCCGATCGAGGCCGTGCATTTCGGCCAGGTGGATCTGAAGCAGGTGCTGGACCTGCGCGGCTTCAACCTGAACGCCAAGCTCGAAGTCGATCCCGACTTTCTGCAGGACGACGACCACAGCCATTGCGACCATGACCACGGCCACTGCGATCACGGTCATGGTCACGACCACCATCACGGTCATGACCATGAACACGGTGCGCACTGCCACCACCCGCACCACCATCACCACGACGACGATGTGAAAAGCTTCGTCTACCGCGCCAATCGCCCGTTCAATCCGGCCAAGCTGGAGGATTTCCTGGGCGCAATTGTGAATATTTATGGCCCGCGCATGTTGCGCTACAAGGGTGTGCTGGACATGCAGGGCACCGACCGCAAGGTCATCTTTCAGGGCGTGCATCAGCTGATGGGCAGCGATCTGGGGCCGCAGTGGGACACCGACGAAGTGCGCGAAAGCCGCATGGTGTTCATCGGCATCGACCTGCCGCAGGACATCCTGCGCCAGGGGCTGGATCAAAGCTTGACGTGAACAGGTTCTGAATCGGCCCGGTTTGCCGCCAACCCTAGGGACTTCCCGCAGGGCGGCAGACTTTCCCGCGTGCCGGCATGCGATATAAAGCCAGCCTTGTTATGGAGGTCGATACAATCGCGCCCCGATAGCGCCAGGGGCCTAAGCATCAGCGGGGCCCAATGCGCAGCAGTGTTGATACTGCTGCGCTTTCCTTCAACCCCGGCAGCCCTGGGCTGCCACTGTTGCGATTCAGAACACTATGACGATGACCACTGCAGCGATCACCTCCGTGGTGACCAAACGCGATCCCAAGCTGGCCAACAACTGGAAAAGCAAGCCCGTTGAGGAACTCAGCGATGCCGAGATCGTGGCCATGCCCGACAGCGAATACATGAACGACACCCAGCTGGCGTTCTTTCGCCTGAAGCTCGTCAAGCTCAAGCAGGACATGCACGCCAATGCGGGCGAAACCGCTGAAAACCTGCGCGAAGACACCGTGGTGGTGCCCGACCCAGCCGACCGCGCCACCATCGAGGAAGAGCACGCCCTGGAACTGCGCACTCGTGACCGCGAGCGCAAGCTGCTCAAGAAAATCGACCAGTCCATCTCCCGTATCGACAGCGGCGACTACGGCTACTGCGATGAAACCGGCGAACCCATCGGCGTGCTGCGCCTGCTGGCCCGTCCCACCGCCACCTTGTCGCTGGAAGCGCAGCAACGGCGCGAACTCAAGCAGAAAATGTTCGGTGATTGAGCCTTCGCGCCGGGCGTGAGGGGCTAGGATGCCCGTCATGAGCAACGAAGCGAACAAAAGCACGGGTTTGCTGTCCAAGGTTCTCGGCCTGGTGCGCGGCAAGGAAGACGCCCCGCTAAGCGACAGCGGCCTGGCCCCCGACAGCCGCCAGGAACTGCGTGAGCTGGTCGAACGCAAGCGCCGCAACTTGGCCGTGCGCCACCAGGAATTTGCCCAATTGCGCCAGTTGCGCCAACAGGGCAGCGGCCCAGGCGGCACCAGCCTGCCGGTGGTCAGCCAATTGCCCTCCCAGCTCTCCCAGCAGGGCGACCTCAAAAGCACCCAGACCTTGCGCAAGATCGACGTCATCGAGGCGCAAATGTCCCGCCAGTGGTGGGGCGACAAGCTCGGTGCGCCGCCCGGCCCGGCCGATTTGCACCAGGAGGGTCTGCGTCCCCCGGCAGGGCTGGCGTTGCCCGTGCTGCAGGAAGTGGTGCCGGACACCTGTCTTCCTCCCCCCGTTGAACCTGTGCAGGAGCGTCGCGCCGTGGAGTTTGTGCCCCATCCGGACCTGGAAGAACCCGCCATTCTGTTTGCTCATGGCGATGTCCGGGCCGCCCGCACACGGCTGCTGGAGCAGCTCTCGCAGGCATTGGGCCAGCCAGCCGCCGATGCCGCCGCTGTCGCCCGGCTATGGCATGCGGCCCTGGATCTGTGCCGTGCCACGGGGGATGAGGAAACCTTCGAGCCCCTGGCCATCGATTACGCCGCCCACTTCGGCCAGTCGGCACCGCTGTGGACTTCGCTACCCGGGCAGCTGGGGCTGCCGCCTTTGCTCGGGGGCGTCTTGCCGGGTGCTGCCGCTGCGCCTGCCGACGAGCGCAAAAACCAATGGCAAAGCCCGGCCGGGGTGACTGCCAGCACCGTGGCGGCGCTGCAGGCCACCGTCAACCGTGCTGCGCCACCGTGGTGCCTGTCGTGGCAGCGCCTGCACAGTATCGATGAGGCGGCCTTGCCGCCCCTGACGGCCTTGCTGCACCGCTGGGCCGACGCCCCGGGGGACTATGCCTGGTCGTATGCCGGGAGGCTGCTGCAATTGCTGGCCCGGCATACCGTGGCGCAGGACCCGCAGGTCAATCCCGAATGGTGGCTGCTGCGCATGGCCGTACTGCGCTTTCTGCACCGCATGGAGGAGTATGACGAGGTGGCAGTCGAATACTGCATCGCCTACGAAGTCTCGCCCCCGTCCTGGCAGGCGCCGCGGCACCAGTGTCTGGTGGAAGAAGACGGTGAACTCGATCCGACCACCGTCCACGACACGCTGGCGCTGGCCGAAAAGGCGCCGGTGCCGCCCGGCGGGGTGGCGGCTGTCCCGGTGCAGGGCGAGGGGCTATGGGGCGTGCTGGACGGCGAGATCGACGCCTGCCTGCAGTCCCTGGAGGCCAAGGCCGTTCCCGGCCAGTCCCTGGAGGTCGATTGCAGCCTGCTCATCCGCCTGGATTTTGTCGCTGCCGGCGGGCTGCTCAACTGGGCTGCCCAGATGCAGGCGAAGGGCGTGGCGCTGCGCTTTACCCACCTGCACCAGCTCACGGCCGCATTCTTGACCGTGCTGGGCGTGCAGGAACATGCCCAGTTGCTGCTCCAGCCCGTGTGATTTTTTTCGGTCGGCCCTTGCAATCGGGCTACCGGGTGCCACATGCCGTAGCTATGGAACAGTTTCACGGCACCACCATCATCAGCGTACGGCGGCAGACGCCGCAGGGCCTGGAAGTCGCCATCGGCGGCGACGGCCAGGTCACCCTCGGGCACATCGTTGTCAAGGGCAGCGCCCGCAAGGTACGCAAGCTCTACCACGGCAAGGTTCTGGCCGGCTTCGCCGGGGCGACCGCCGATGCCTTCACCCTGTTCGAGCGTTTCGAGGCCAAGCTGGAAAAGCACCAGGGCCACCTCATGCGGGCGGCCATCGAGCTGACCAAGGACTGGCGTACCGACCGCGTGCTGCGCAAGCTCGAAGCCATGCTGGCCGTGGCCGATGCCAGCGCCT
>JAHRXD010000219.1 GCA_019104825.1 Comamonas sp. | reverse complement strand
CGACTTGGGCTGACCGGGCAGGTTCAGGATCAAGGCCTGTTTGCGGATCACGGCCGTCTGCCGCGACAGGATGGCGGTGGGCACAAAGCGCAGGCTGATCTGGCGCATCTGCTCGCCAAAGCCGGGCAGCTCCTTGTCGGCCACGGCCAGGGTGGCTTCCGGGGTGACGTCGCGCAGCGCCGGGCCGGTGCCGCCGGTGGTCAGCACCAGATGGCAGCCGCCGTCGGCCAGTTCGCGCAGGGTCTGGCTGATGAGGGGCTGCTCGTCCGCAATCAGGCGCGGCACGCAATCGAGCGGGTTGCGGATGGCGCGGGCGAGCCAGTCCTGCAGGGCGGGCAGCCCCTTGTCTTCGTAGACGCCGCTGCTGGCGCGGTCGCTGATGGAGACGATGCCGATGCGCACCCGGTCAAGGGCGCCGCCGGGGGCAGTGGTCGGTTCAGTCATTGGCTTCGTCCTCGCCGTCGTCCGGGCCGGGTTCCTCGGCAGCCGCATCGGTGTTCAGGCTGCGGCGCAGCAACTGGAACAGGTCGCGGTAGGCGCGGCCTTTTTTGGCGGGCGGGGCGCCTTCGGCAGCGGCGGCCTGGGTCTGGTCCTTGCGGGCCTGGCGCACCAGGGCACGCAGGGGCTGCACGTCGGTGCCGGGGTAATGCTCCAGCCAGAGGGTGAGGGCGGCATCGTCGGCAATCAGGCGGTCGCGCCATTGTTCGGCCAGCAGGATTTGCGTCTGCTCCGGGCCGGTGCCGCTGCGCTGCTCGTGCAGGGCGGTGCGGGCGGCGGCGACTTCGCTGTCTTCGAGCTTGCGCATCAGCTTGCCGACGAACTGCAACTGGCGGCGTTTGGCCTCGAAGCTGGTCAGGCGCTGGTACTCGTGCAGGGCATCGAGCAGTTTTTCGGGCAGTTGCAGGCGTTCCAGGGTTTTCGGGTGCAGCTCCAGCAGCTCCTGGCCCAGGGTTTGCAGGGCTTCGCTTTCTTTTTTCTGGTCGGAGCGGGTGCTGTCGTCGGCGTCGCGCAAGCCTTTGAGCTCGGCCTTGAGTTCCAGATCGCGGGCGCTGCCTTCGGCAACGAATTCGCCTTTGACGTAATAGCCTTTTTTCGGTTTGCGTGGCATGAATAAAAGAGAGGGCAATTGCTTGGGCAGCCGGGAGGCGGCTGCGCGGCTGGGTATCATAGCCGCCGCTATGAAAAATCTGCGCCAACGTGATGTAAGAACTGCCGCCGGGCAGGCCGATTCGGGCTTTAGTTACAGCCCGGTTTTTTTTGAAAATCTGGTCGATCTGGCGCTGGCCCACGCCAAGAAACTGGGGGCCACCGATGCCGGGGCCGATGCTTCGGAAGGTTGCGGCCTGAGCGTCAGCGTGCGCAAGGGCGAACTGGAAACGGTGGAGCGCAACCGCGACAAATCCCTGGGCGTGACGGTGTACGTCGGCCAGCGCCGGGGCAATGCCAGCACCTCGGACTTTTCCGAAGCCGCCGTGCAGCAGACCGTGCAGGCGGCGTTCGACATTGCCCGTTTCACGGCGGAAGACCCGGCAGCGGGCCTGCCGGACAAAAAAGACATAGCCCCGCAGAAAACGCACCGCGACCTGGCGCTGTTCCACCCCTGGCTGATCGACGGCCAGCAGATCAGCAGCGAGCAGGCGGCCGAGCTGGCGCTGCGCTGCGAGGATGCCGCCCTGAGTCTGCACAAGCGCATCACCAACAGCGAGGGGGCCAGCGTTTCGGCCCAGCAAAGCCACTTCTTCAGCGCCCACACGCGCGGTTTTCGCGGCGGCTATGCCAGTTCGCGGCACAGCCTGTCGGTGGCGCCGATTGCCTCGCTGCCGGGCAAGAACGGCGAGATGCAGCGCGACTTCTGGTACAGCTCCGAGCGCAATGCCGCCGATCTGGCCAGCCCCGAAGTGATTGGCCGCTACGCCGCCGAGCGTGCCCTGTCGCGCCTGGGCAGCCGCAAGCTGGCCACCACCGAATGCCCGGTGCTGTTCGAATCGACCCTGGCCGCCGGCCTGCTGGGCGGCTTCGTGCAGGCCGTCAGCGGCGGGGCGCTGTACCGGCGCAGCACCTTCCTGCTCGACAGCCTGGGCCAGCCCATCTTCCCCAAGCATGTGCAGATCGAGGAAGACCCGTTCATCATCGGCGGCAAGGGCAGCTCCCCGTTCGACGACGAAGGCGTGCGCGTGCAGCCGCGCAAGGTGGTCGAGGACGGGCGGGTGCAGGGCTATTTCCTGTCCAGTTACTCGGCCCGCAAGCTGGGGATGCGCACCACGGGCAACGCCGGCGGTTCGCACAACCTGAGCATGACCTCCACCCGCACCAGGAAGGGCGACGATCTGGCCGCCATGCTGCAAAAGCTGGGCACCGGCCTGTTCGTGGTCGAGCTGATGGGCCAGGGCGTGAACTACGTCACGGGCGACTATTCGCGCGGCGCGTCGGGCTTCTGGGTGGAGAACGGCGAGATCGCCTTCCCGGTGCAGGAGATCACCATCGCCGGGAACCTGAAGGACATGTACCAGGGCATCGCCGCCATCGGCGCGGACGCCTACACGATGGGGGCCAAGACGGTCGGCTCCATCCTCATCAACCGGATGAAAGTGGCAGGCGGCGCATGATGCGCCAAGCCGACTGGCTGCGGGCGCTGCTGGTCATCGTCATCTGGGGGGTGAACTTTCTGCCCATGAAGTGGGGGCTGGAGCAGCTCTCGCCCCTGCTGCTGTCGGCCATGCGCTTTTGCGTGGCCTCGCTGCCCTTTCTGCTGTTCGTGCGCAAGCCGGCCAACCTCACCTGGGGCGTGCTGGCCGCCTATGGGCTGGTGCAGGGCGTGGGGCAGTTCGGCATGTTGTTCGGCGGACTGGCGCTGGGGATGCCGGCAGGCATGGCGTCGGTGGTGTTGCAGGCGCAGGCCTTCATCTCGCTGCTGCTGGGGGCGCTGTTCCTGCACGAGCAGCCCCGGCCCTGGCAGTGGATCGGGCTGGTGATTGCCAGCGTGGGCCTGGGCGTCATCGGTGCGGCGCGGGGCGATGGGGCGGGCAGCATGACGCTGATCGGCTTTGCGCTGACCCTGGGGTCGGCGGCGATGTGGTCGCTGGCCAACCTGATCACCCGCCACGCGGCCAGGCAGGGGCCGTACGAGCCGCTGCCCTTCCTGGTCTGGTCGAGCATCTTCCCCATCGCGCCGCTGCTGGTGCTGTCGGCGTTGGTGGAAAGCCCCGCGTTCGGCTCGATTCCCGCGCAGTTGCAGGCGGCGGGCTGGCAGGCCGTGGGGTCGGTGGCCTATCTGGCGCTGCTCTCCACCCTGCTGGGCTACGGGCTGTGGACCAAGCTGCTGCAACGCTACACCGTGGGCACGGTGGCTCCGCTGTCGCTGCTGGTGCCGGTGATCGGCATCGTCTCGGCCATGTGGGCGTTTGACGAGCGTCCGGTGCTGCTGCACTGGCTGGGCGCCGCCGGCGTGCTGCTGGGCATGGCGGTCAACCAGTGGGGCGGGCGCTGGGCGAAAAGAGCGTGAAAGATACGAAAAAGAGAGCTTTTTCCGATTGAAAACAAAGGATTTCAGATGGTTTTAATGCTGAAATCCTTGTTTTATAAGCGGAAGCAGCTCTTTTTTTATTTTGTCAGCGCAGCCTTCACGGCGGCGCTGACCTGGCCCATGTCGGCCTTGCCCGCCAGCTGGGCCTTGACTGCGCCCATCACCTTGCCCATGTCGGCCGGGCCGCTGGCACCCAGCCCGGCCACGATGGCGGCCACGGCGGCGGTGATTTCCTCGGCGTTCATGCGTTCGGGCAGGTAGACCTGCAGCACGGCCATTTCGGCTTTTTCGATGTCGGCCAGGTCCTGGCGGCCTGCGCCTTCGTAGGCGGCGATGCTGTCCTTGCGCTGCTTGATGAGCTTGTCGATGATGGCGACGATGGCTGCGTCGTCCAGCTCGATGCGCTCATCCACTTCCTTTTGCTTCATCGCCGCCTGCAACAGGCGGATGGTCGAGAGGCGGGGCGCATCCTTGGCCCGCATGGCGGTTTTCATGTCTTCGGTGATCTGGGCTTTGAGGTTCATGGCGGTAATCCTTGGCGAATCCTGAACAAAGGGTCGAGGCAGGAAATCGGCCAAATCGGCTAAATCGACGATTGCGCCCCGGCAGGGGTGTGGATTGTGCCAAGTCTTTGCCCCTGTCTGCCCGTGCGTTCACGCTGTGGGCAGAGGCTGCAAGGCCGCGCCGGCCGCCCGGCCCAGCGCCATGCCGATGCGCTGCAAGGTGTCCGAGCGCACGGCGGCGTGCTGCCAGTGCAGGGGCACGTCCAGCCAGCGCCCGGGGGCAATGCAAACCACGCGGCCTGCCTGCACGGCCGGTTGCACCAGTGCATCCGGGGCCGGGCACCAGCCCAGGCCCAGCGCCGCCGCATCGACGAAGCCGGTGGCCGTCGGCAGGTAATGGATGGGCGGCGCCAGGCGGGCGCGGGTGATGCGGCGCACGAAGCGCCACTGCAGGGCATCCTTGCGGTTGAAGACGATCATCGGCGCCCGGGCCAGCGTGGCGGCATTCACCCCGGCGGAAAAGTAGCGGGCGGCAAATTGCGGCGCGGCAATGGCCTGGTAGCGCATCGCGCCCAGCGCCTGCACCGCGCAGCCCTGCACGGGCACGCCGTCCGCCGTGACCACGCCCAGGACGGAGCCGTCGCGCAGCAGGTCGAGGGTGTGATCCTGGTCGTCCACCCGCACGTCGAACAGATAGCCGTGCTGCTCGTGCAACTGCGCCAGGGCGCCCAGCACCCAGGTGTCCAGCGAATCGCTATTGACCGCAATGGCGATGGGGCGGGTGGCCGCGCCGGGGCGGGACGGGCTGTGTTCCGGCAGGAAGTCGGCCAGGGCCTCGGCCTCCAGCAACTGCATCGGGCGCACGCGGCGCAGCAGCAGCGCCCCGGCAGGCGTGGGGCGGCAGGGCGGCTGGCGCACCACCAGCACCTGCCCCAGCCGGTCTTCCAGCGCTTTGATGCGCTGGGACACGGCGGAGGCGGTCACGCACAGCCGCCGCGCGGCGGCCTCGAAGCTGCCTTCTTCCAGCACGGCGGCAAAGGCGGCAAGTTGGGGGTGTATCAAGTCCATGAACAAGTTCTCGGATTAGTTTTTCTGGATGATATGAAGAATTTTTAGTTTTACTTCATCGCTTAGGCGCTGCACGATACGCGCCTTCTTGAACTGCTGGACACCGGAATGCTTTTTTCCTCTGCCGCCGCCGGGTTCGTCACCAGCGCGGGCCTGATCATCGCCATCGGCGCACAAAACGCCTTCGTGCTGCGCCAGGGCCTGCAGCGCAGCCACGTCGGCCTGGTGGTGGCGGTCTGCATGGTCAGCGACATCGCGCTGATCGTGTGCGGCGTGGCCGGCATGGGCGCCCTGGTGCTGGCGTGGCCGCAACTGCTGCAAGTGCTGCGCTTTGGCGGCGCGGCGTTTCTGGCGTGGTACGGCCTGCTGGCGGCGCAGCGGGCCTGGCGCGGCTCGGGGGCGCTGGTGGCGGGTCACGGGCAGGCGCAAAGCCGCCGCCGTGTGCTGCTGGCCTGCCTGGCCTTCACCTTCCTCAACCCGCATGTGTACCTGGACACGATGGTGCTGATCGGCAGCCTCTCCACCCGCTACCCCGGCACGGCGCAGTGGGCCTTCGGCCTGGGGGCGTGTCTGGCCAGCGTGGTGTGGTTCTCGGCCCTGGGCTTCGGGGCGCGGCTGCTGCAACCCGTTTTTCGCAATCCCCATGCGTGGCGGGTGCTGGATGGCAGCATTGCCGCCTTTATGCTGGCGCTGTGCCTGCTCTTGCTGCTGCATCCGCTGCAATGACTGCATTGTCATCAGGCAAGGGCCAGAAATGGGGCAATTCAGTATGATTTCCGATTCCGAATTGGGGACGACCCCGGCCTGCGGGCCTATCTACCGTCCGGGACGACCCGGCTCTTTCCGAAGGAGGGCCGTATGGCTTGGATGTATTTGGTGCTGGCCGGTGTGCTGGAGGTGGTTTGGGCGTACACGATGAAGCTTTCGGCAGGCTTTACGCAACTGGGCTATTCGGCCATCACCCTGGTGGCCATGACGGCCAGCTTCGGGCTGCTGGCGGTGGCAATGAAGTCGCTGCCCCTGGGTACGGCATATACCATCTGGACGGGCATCGGCGCAGTGGGCGCGTTTGTCGTCGGCATTCTGGTGCTGGGCGAAGCGGCCAGCCCGCTGCGGATTCTGGCAGCGCTGCTCATCGTCGGCGGGCTGGTGCTGATGAAGCTGGCATCCTGACCCGGTTGCAATCCGGCAACAAAAAAACCGCACCCGGCGTCCCTGGTGCGGTTTTTTTGTGAAGTCGGTGCTTAGTACAGCTTCTTGGGCAGCTGCATGCTGCGCACGCGCTTGTAGTGGCGTTTCACGGCAGCGGCCTTCTTGCGCTTGCGCTCGGCGGTGGGCTTTTCGTAGAACTCGCGGGCACGCAGTTCGGTCAGCAGGCCCAGCTTTTCGATGGTGCGCTTAAAGCGGCGCAGCGCTACTTCATAGGGTTCGTTTTCTTTGACGCGGATGGTAGTCATTCAATTTCCAGATATATCTGTGCTGTCAGAGGGTTTGCAGGAAGATCGGGCCTGCAAGCCGTGGGTCAGCGGTTGTTCCCCGCCTGAAACTAGTATTGGCACGGCGGGGGATTGCCAGCAGAGCGCGAGATTATAGGAAATTTTTCCGCGCCTGGCACCTTGCGGCGCTGTTTTGCCGGTGTTTTCCGTGGCGGCAGGCAGGAACGGTGGTGGGTGCAGGGGCCTTGGGCAAGGCTTGCCGATGTGCCGTCACGAGGCGCGGTGGTGGCGGGCCAGGTCGATGCGCTCCTGTACCGACGAAAACGCCAGGGTCAGCACCGTGCCCACGCCGGCCCCCAGGGCGGTGTCGAGGATGCGGGCCAGCGCCATGTCGGCCGCTTCGCCGGGGACGGCCAAGGTGGTCATCAAGAGCGCCATGGGGGTGACGAAAATCTGCCCCAGGGCGTAGTTCATGCCAATCGTCATTTCGGTGCAGATTTGCAGCACGGCCAGGGCCAGCAGCAACGTCCAGAACGAGGGGGCGGCGGACAGGAAGGCCCAGGCGA
>JAHRXD010000147.1 GCA_019104825.1 Comamonas sp. | reverse complement strand
CCTCGAACATGTAGTCCTTGATCTCGACAATGCTGGGCACGGCCAGCTTGGCGCTGCCGAAAAACTCCAGGCACACGGTGCGCGTGTGCGCGGGCATCCGGTGGACGACCCAGCGGGCGCTGGTGATCAGCCCGTCCGTGCCCTCTTTCTGCACGCCGGGCAGGCCGCTGAGGAACTTGTCCGTCACGTCCTTGCCCAGCCCTTCCTTGCGGAACTTGTGGCCGGGGATGTCCAGGCGCTCGGTACGCAGGGGCGTCTTGCCGTCGGCCTGGAAGTAGGCCAGCTCGAAACTGGCGACCTCGGCATCGTGAATCTTGCCCAGGTTGTGGTTCACGCGGGTAACTTCCAGCCACAGCCCGTCGGGCGTGACCATGCGCCAGGAAGCCAGGTTGTCCAGTGCCGTACCCCACAGCACGGCCTTTTTGCCGCCGGCGTTCATGGCGATGTTGCCGCCGATGCACGAGGCCTCGATCGACGTGGGATCGACGGCAAAGACAAAGCCCGCCGCCTCGGCCGCCTCGGCCACGCGCTGGGTGACCACGCCCGCTTCCGTCCACACCGTGGGCACGTCTTTGTCCAGACCGGGCAGGCGCACCATCTCCACGGGGGTGATGGCGTCCAGCTTCTCGGTGTTGATGACCACGCTGCGCCAGGACAGCGGAATTGCCCCGCCGGTGTAACCCGTTCCGCCTCCACGGGGGATGATGGTCAGCTCCAGCTCGATGCAGCCTTGCACCAGGGCGGCCATTTCCGCCTCGGTATCGGGCGTCAGGACGACGAAGGGGTATTCCACGCGCCAGTCGGTGGCGTCGGTCACGTGGCTGACGCGCGACATGCCGTCGAACTTGATGTTGTCCTTGTGCGTCAGCTTGCCCAGCGTCTTGCGCACCTGCTCGCGCAACTGGCCGGCCTGGGCGAACATGCGCTCGAACTCCTGCACCGCCTGCTCGGCCGCCTGCACCAGCTCGCCCACCAGGGCGTCGCGCTCCGCATCTTCCTGCGGCTGGCGGCGCTTCTGCACCTCGGCCAGACGGTGGCGCATGGCCTGCACCAACTGGCCGCGCCGCTCGCTGCTGTGCAGCAGATCGTCTTGCAGATAGGGGTTGCGCTGCACCACCCAGATGTCGCCCAGCACTTCGTACAACATGCGGGCCGAACGGCCCGTGCGCCGCTCCGAGCGCAGCCGTTGCAGCACCTCCCAGGCACGGTGCCCCAGCAGGCGAATGACGATCTCTTTGTCGGAAAACGAGGTGTAGTTGTACGGAATTTCGCGCAGGCGGGCAGGCTGTGCTGCGGCGGCCAGCACAGCGGACTGTGCAATCGGTGCATTCATGGGGGTGGGGCGGGCTAAAGCCGGGTAGGGGCCGGGCACGGCGGCGGGCACCGGGCGGCCAGAACTTCAAAAGCTGGCGATTTTAAGCCAGGGGGCAATTCCCGCTGGGCCGGTTGTCCCGGCAAGCGGGCAGGGCTACCATCGAAAAATGTCGTCTACCTCTGCCTGGCCCTACCCGCGCTGGATCGCCCACCGGGGCGCGGGCGCCCTGGCCCCCGAGAACACGCTGGAAGCCTTCCGCCTGGGCGCCCGGCACGGCTGGCGCATGTTCGAATGCGACGCCAAGCTGTCCGCCGACGGGGTGCTGTTTCTGCTGCACGACAGCACGCTGGAGCGCACCACCAACGGCCACGGCCCGGCAGGCCGGCACGGCATGGGGGCGCTGGCGCAACTGGATGCCGGCAGTTGGCACAGCCGCGCCTACGCCGGGGCCGCCATCCCCACGCTGGAAGCCCTGGTGCGGTTCTGCCTGGCCAACGGCCTGCTGCTCAACGTCGAGATCAAGCCCAACCCTGGCCAGGCGTGGCAGACCGGGCAGGCCGTGGGCGAGCTGCTCACCCGCCTGTGGCCGGACGACCGGCCTGCGCCGCTGCTCTCGTCCTTTGACCCGTCGGCCCTCGACGGCGCCCGCAGCACCGCCCCGGCGCTGCCGCGCGGCCTGCTGGTGGACGACTTTTCCGCTGGCTGCACCGATGGCGCTGCCGCCCTGGCCCAGGCCGCCGCGCTGGATTGCCGCGCCCTGATCCTGAACTACCGGTTGTGGCTGGAACACCCCGCCCTGGTCGCCCAGGCGCACGGCGCGGCCCTGCGCTGCCTGGGCTACACGGTGAACGACCCTGCCGACGCCCGGCGCCTGATCGGGCTGGGCGTCGATGGCCTCATCACCGACCGCATCGAGCTTTTTGTCCCTGACTATCCGGGCGATTGCCGCTGAATACGCCTGCTTTCCCTTCCCGTCGCACCTGTGAAGGCGGGAACTGCGCGGGAATGACTACTTTAAAAATAGCTTGTTCCGCATAAAAATAAAGGGATTCAGATAGTTATATATCTGAATCCCTTTATCTATCAGCGGTAAAAGCTACTTTATTTGATGCCCGCTGCCCGGTACGCCTGCTGGAGCTGGGCCACATTGTTCAGCAGCGCGGTGGGGCCGCTGCTGCCCATCAGGTACCAGCCCTTGGGGTCGAGAAACACCACCTGCCCCTTTTGCCCGGCGGGCGTGGCCCTGACCTGGGCGTTGTCGAACACCTTTGGCGACGGAATGATCTCCCCGCCGCCCGCTGCCGAACCGACGGCGGTGTTGCGGTCGATTACGTAAATCCACTGCGGTTGCAGCTTGACCAGATCGTCGAAGGTATACGCCGGGCCGCCCCGTGCGGGCACATCCTGGGCGGTGAGGGCCGACTTCGCGCCCAGCACGTCGAACAGCAGGCCAAAGCGCGAGCCGGGCGCCTGCGGCATGATTTTTTCGTTGATCGCCATCAGCAGCACCCCCGGCGCGGCCTGGCTGGACAGGCGGCGCAGCTCGGCCACTTCCTGGTTGATTTTGTCCACCAGGGCTTTGCCTTGGGCCTGCTTGCCGTACAGCCTGGCGATGTCGGTGATGTTGCGCTCCAGGTCGTGCAGCAAATGATCGCCGCGTACGCTGAAATCCAGCACCGGGGCCAGTTTGCCCAGCGTTTGCGCTTTGGCGGCAGAGCGCCCGCCGACGATGATGAGATCGGGCCGGATTTTGCTCAGGGCATCGTAATCCGGCTCGAACAGCGAACCGGCAACGGTATACCGGGCAGTGTAGTCCGCCAGGTATGCGGGGAACTGCGCCTGCGGGCCGCCTGCGGCGGGAATGCCCAGGGCCTGCAGGATTTCCAGAGCGCCCAGGTCGTAGGCCACCACGCGCTGGGGCGCCGTGCTGTGTGCGTGGGTGCTGTTCTGGGCAGTGGTCGTCGTAGTGGCGGAGGTCATTTGCGCTTGGGCCGCACCTGCGGACAATAGGGCAGCGGCGGCCAGCGCAAAAATGGGGCGGTTCATCACGGTGGGCATGGGTAGAGTCTCCAATATTCGATAAATAAAAAAAACCAGCCCTGGCATGGCAAGGGCTGGTTGCAAGCCGATCGATGGTGTTTAAAAGCCTGCCGTGACGTTGAACCAGTAGCGGCGGCCATCGTATTGAGCGTTGTAAGTGGCCTGGTCTACTTGCTTGTCAAACAGGTTATAGATGCCAGCGCCCAGCTTCACGTTCTTCGTCACAGCGTAGTTCAGCCCCAGATCGACAAAGGTGAACGACGGTGTGCCTGGGACCATGGTGGTGCGGCTCAGGGATTCGGAGGTTTTGCTGCGGAAGTTCACCCGGCTCCAAACACCTAAACCCTGGGTGGCTTTCCAGTCCACAGTGGCGTTGAGCATGTGTTTGGGCATTTTGTTGAGCGGCTGACCTTTGAAGGCGCCGCTCTTTTGCTCCGAACGGGTATAGGTGTAGTTGGTTGCCAGGCGCAGGTCGTCACGAATAGACCAAGTGGCCGTGGCTTCAATGCCGCGCATATTGGCCTTGTCGACATTCACCCGGTCGCTGATGAATTTGTAAGCTGTACCGTCAATGACGCAGTTACCTGTAACGATGGATGTGCCGTTGCCTGCGGTGTCCGAGCAACTGCGCATTTCAGTAATTTTGTCTTTGAAGTCGGTATTGAACAGCGTGAAGCTGGTACTGAAGTTGTGGCGGTTGTCCCACAGCAGGCCAATTTCCTGGCTGGTGCTTTTTTCTGGTTTCAGGTTGGGGTTACCGACAATAACGGCGGGGTCGCCACCGCCGCCAGTGATTTGTCCCCAGTCAGCCACGGCAGCGCGTAGCGCCGGTGCTTTGAAGCCGGTGGAGATGCCGCCCTTGACATTCAAATGCTCCGTCGCTTTCCACACACCGTACAGGCGCGGTGTCCAGTGCGTGCCGTAGTTTTCATCCTTGTTCATGCGCAGACCTGCCGTCAGCGCAAAGGTGTCGGTCATGCTCCATTCGTTTTCGGCAAACAACGCCCACTGGTAGCGTTTGAGCATACTGACCGGGTTCGCCGTGACCAGTTGGTTGCCCTGGTCTTCCAGTTTCTCGTGCTTGTACGAAACACCCAGGGTCATCAAATGTCGCCCGCCGCCCAGCGGTGCGGTCAGTTGGCTGTTGAACTCGGTGTTTTTGATGTTCATGTCCCGACTTGGGTTGTCGATTTCCTCCAACTGCAGGTAGGTGGTCGATGTACCCACGGCCCAGCGCCCGGTGTGAGTCAGGGCGTATAGCGTTTTGTCATAGTCGCTGTGCGAGACGGTATTGGGTTTGCCCCTGTTGAGTAGAGCCGCACTGCGGCCAGGCGTGGATGTGCGCTCTTGCTTGGTGTGGCTGGCTTCAAAGACAAAATCGTGGTTTTTATTCGGCGCGGCACTCAGTTTGATGGTGCCCGAGCTGGTGTCCTGCTTGTTGAAGCCGTTCAGGATGCGATCCTCGTTACGACGTGATTTCTGACCGTAGATTTGCAGGCCCAGCACATCGTCCTTGATCGGCCCGCCCAGGTAAAAGCCACCCTGGTACATATCGCCAGCATCCGAAGCTTCCTGCTGGGTTGTTTCGGCCCGCAGTTCACCGGACCAGGCTTTCGGCACTTTGCGAGTAATGATGTTGATGACCCCACCCATTGCGTCCGAGCCGTACAGCGAAGACATCGGCCCGCGTACCACCTCGATGCGCTCGATGGCGCTGATCGGTGGCAACCATCCTTGCTCAATGCCCGGCCCGTCACTGTTGGGGCGAGTTTCGCGCGAGTTCTGACGTTTGCCGTCCACCAAAATCATGGTGTAGCTGGCAGCCATGCCACGGATACTGATGTCGCTGCTGCTGCCTCCGCCCGTTACCACCACACCGGGAACATCCTTCAACGCGTCGGTCACGTCACGGTAGGCTTTTTTCTCCAGTTCCTGGCGGGGGATAACGGTGATCGACGCGGGTGCGTCCTCGACCGCCTGCTCAAAGCCCGAAGCGGTAACGACCACGGCATCCAGCACTTGCGTGCTGGATGCCGTAGATGTCTGCTGCGCGAGCACCGTAGAGGACAAGCTCAGCGCCATCACAGCAGCGGCCACGGAGGAAAGGGCAGAAGTAGGGAATTGAGGGGTCATAGCCAATAAAGTAAATAAGAATTGTTATCGTTATTGTATTCATAATTCTTTACATAACTTTGCAAAGCATCATGGAAAAGTTGTATTCCAGCAATATTTCATTTCTTTCATGCGGTTGTATGCAACCGCAAAGCCTGCAAGCGCCTGCAAGCAATGAGCGCTTTGGTTACCCCTCTTGCGCCGCTGTAGCAGTTGTTAGCGCGGGGGGCTCCTAGCATCCGTGGGTTTTTGCAAAGGAGTTTCCCCATGGCCGTATCCCCCCCGTTTTTCAGCAAGCGCGAACCCGAGCCTCTGCAACCGCGCAGCCCCGGTGTGGGCAGCAGCCCGCTGGCCAGCGTCCCGCAGCGTCCGGCCGGGGTGGCGTACAGCCCGGTCAGCGCTCCTGCCCAGGGCACGGCCCCGGAAGGGGGCAGCAAGCTCACCGTGGGGCCGAACATCAAGCTCAAGGGCGTGGAGATCACCGATTGCGACACCCTGGTGGTGGAGGGCACGGTCGAGGCCACGATGGATTCGCGCGTCATCCACATTGCCGAGCAGGGCGCTTTCCGTGGCGCGGTGGAGATCGACATTGCCGAGATTTACGGCAGTTTCGACGGCGACCTGACGGTGCGCGACAAGCTGGTGATTTTTGGCACGGGCCGCGTCAGCGGCAAGATTCGCTACGGCAAGCTGGTGATCGAGGAGGGCGGCCAGCTTTCCGGCGAGATTGCCGTGGGTACGGACAGCAAGCCCCGGTTGAAGGCCAGCATCGGCAACGGCACCCCGGCAGCGGTTGCAGCCACGCCTGCCGCTGCCGGGTAATGCACGGTTTCATGGTTTCATGGTGATGCGGTGGCCGCGCCGCTTTGCTGTTGCAGCGCCCACATGCTGGCGTAGCGCCCGCCCCGGGCCAGCAACTGGGCGTGGCTGCCGCGCTCGACGATGCGGCCACCGTCCAGCACGATGATTTCGTGGGCATCGACCACGGTCGACAGGCGGTGGGCGATGACCAGGGTGGTCTTGCCTGCGGCGGCCTGGTGCAGCTCGGCCTGGATGGCGCGTTCGTTGGCCGAATCCAGGGCGCTGGTGGCTTCGTCGAAGATCAGAATCGGCGGGTTTTTCAGCAGCGTGCGGGCAATGGCCACGCGCTGTTTTTCGCCGCCGGAAAGTTTCAGCCCGCGCTCGCCCACGGTGGTGGCGTAGCCCTTGGGCTGGGCGGCGATGAAGTCGTGGATGCGGGCGGCGCGGGCGGCGGCTTCGATGTCTTCCTGGCTGGCGTCCGGCTTGCCGTAGGCGATGTTGAAGGCGATGCTGTCGTTGAACAGCACCGTGTCCTGCGGGACGATGCCGATGGCGCGGCGCAGCGATTGCTGGGTGACGGCGCGGATGTCCTGCCCGGCGATGGTGATGCGGCCCTGCTGGATGTCGTAGAAGCGGTAGAGCAGGCGGCTCAGGGTCGATTTGCCCGCGCCGGAGGGGCCGACGACGGCGACGGTCTTGCCCGCCGGTATCTCCAGGCTGATGCCGTGCAGGATGGGACGTTCGGCCTCGTAGGCGAAGTGGACGTTTTCGAAGCGCACGGCGGGCGCGTCCAGCCCGGTCAGGGCGGTGGCGCCGGGGGCGTCCTGCACTTCCTGCTGCTTGTCCATGAGGGTGAACATCTTGTCCAGGTCGGTCAGGTTCTGCTTGATCTCGCGGTAGATCACGCCCAGGAAATTGAGCGGCATGTAGATTTGCAGCATGAAGGCATTGACCATGACCAGATCGCCCAGGGTGAGCTGCCCGTCCACCACCCCCTGCGTGGCCCGCCACAACATGGCGACCAGGGCCACGGCGATGATGAGCTGCTGCCCGCCGTTGAGCAGCGACAGGCTGCTGCGGCTCTTGAGCTGGGCGCGGCGCAGCTGCTCCAGGCTGGTGTCGTAGCGCTGCGCCTCGAAGGCTTCGTTGTTGAAGTATTTGACGGTTTCGTAGTTCAGCAGGGAATCGACCGCCTTGGTGTGCGCGGCAGAGTCGAACTGGTTGGCCTGGCGGCGGAACTGGATGCGCCATTCCGTCACCACCACGGTAAAGGCCACGTAGGCCACCAGCGCCGTCAGGGTGATGAGGGCAAAGCCGATGTCCAGCTTGTGCCCCAGCACGGACAGCACCAGCAGCACCTCGATCAGCGTGGCGACGATGTTGAAGAAGGCGAACGACACCAGCGATTCGATGCCGCGCACGCCGCGCTCGATGTCGCGGGTCATGCCGCCGGTCTGGCGCTCCAGGTGAAAGCGCAGGCTCAGGGCGTGCAGATGCCGGAAGGTGGACAGCGCAATCGACCGCGCCGCGCCGTGCGTGGCCTTGGCAAAGACAAATTCGCGCAGCTCGTTGAACAGCGAGTTGGCAAAGCGCAGCGCCCCGTAGGCCAGCAGCAGCCCCACGGGCACGACCAGCAGGGCCTGGGCGCTGGCGGCGGGCACGTCCATGGCGTCCACCAGCCGCTTCAAAACCAGGGGCACGCCGACGTTGGCGCTTTTGGCGGCGATCATGCAGGCAATGGCGATCAGCACGCGCCACTTGTATTGCCACAGATAGGGCAGCAGCCGGGCAAGGGTGCCCCAGTCGCCAGGGCGGGCAGAGTCCTGGCTCGGTTCAGCAGTGGGGCGCATGGGGGAGAATTTGCAGCTTCAACATTGAAGGAATTGTCCCCCATGAATACTGAGAAATTCACCCTGCAAGCGCCGCCTGCCGATCAGGAACTGGTGCTCAAGGTCATCCCCATGCCGGCCGACTGCAATGCCAATGGCGATATTGTTGGCGGCTGGCTGATGTCGCAGGTCGATCTGGCGGGCTGCATCCTGCCCATGCGCCTGAGCCAGGGGCGCATGGCCACGGTGGCGGTGAAGGAGTTCTTGTTTACCCAGCCCGTGCGCGTGGGCGATCTGCTGTCGTTCTACGCCAAGATCGGCCGCGTGGGCACCACCTCGGTCACGGTGGAAGTGCAGGTGCTGGCCCAGCGGCTGGCTACGCAAAATGCCTATGTGCAGGTGGCGCACGCGGTGCTGACCTATGTCGCCATCGACGAAGAAGGCCGCCCGCGCCCGGTGGCGGCTTGATGTCAATGCCGCTCGCGCACCGTTACGTCCTTGTCGTGACTGATGGTGTGTTTGGCCGTGAACGCGCTGCTGGCTTGCGCAGCCAGCTCCTGTTGCCATAGCACCAGGCCGGGCTGTCCGCCCCAGGCCGTGTCGGCGGGCTGCGGGGTGTAGGCGGACTGCACGCGGATGGCGGCGTTTTGCGTCACCGGCGCGGCATCCAGCACCTGCACGGTGATGGCCCGGGGGTGGCGGTTTTCCACGGTAAAGCGGCGTTCAATGCTGCGCTCGCTGCGTCCGCTCATGAAGCCGGTGGCGCTGGTCAGTTCCTGCACCGGTTCGCTGCGCACGGCGATGCGGTCATCGCGGCCAAAGGACAGGCCCAGGCGTTCGAAATCGCTGGCCTGCGGGTCGAACCGGCCCTGGCCGACGGTGGCATTGTCGCGTTCCAGCGCAATCGGGCCTGCGGGCCAGTCGCCCGTCAATGTGGGCAGTTGCGCGACCAGCCAGGCGTGCGGCTCCAGCGCCGGGGCGGTGCGGGCCAGCAGGGTGACGGGCAGGCTTTGCGCTCCCAGGGCCAGGGTGACGCGCTCTCCGCCCGAAGGCACCGTCACCCGTTGCGGCAGGGCGAACTGCGTGGCGTAGGCGCCCTGCGTCGTCACCGGCTCGAAGCTGGGCAGCGGTGCGGCGGCGCTGCGCATGGTTTTGAGCATGGGGGCTGCCGGGGCGGGCATGGCATCGGCGCTCATGGCAGCCATGGCGGCTTCGGCCTGGGGCCGTGGTGGTTCGGGGGGCGGCACGTCCAGCGTCCAGGGGCGCGGCAGCGGCCCCTGGGTGGCCGTCAGGGGCTGGCCGGTGGACAGGGTCAGCGCCACACCGCGCCAGTCCTCGCCCGTGGTCTGGGCGACCAGGGCCAGGCGTTCCAGCGTCACCTTGGCGCTGCTGCTGTCCAGGCGGGCGCGGTAGCTGGGCGACCAGCTCGGGCCGCGCACCTGGTAGGTCAGGCGCACGTCGGCATCGCTTTGCGTCGCCAGGGTGACGCGCACCACGGCCACTTCGGCGGCCTGCACGCTGCCTTGCTCGGCCTGCACGCGCTCCAGGGCGCGTTGGCGTTCTTCCAGCGTGCGCTGGGCCTGGTGCAGTTGCGTGAGGGTGTTCAGGGCCGAGCGGCGCAGCGCATCGGCCTTCGCGCCGATCTGGGCGTTGGCCGTGCCGTCCTTGGCAGCGGGGGCACCGGCCTGGGTGTTCAGCCAGGTCTGTGCCAGCTCCAGCGCCTGCACTTCGGCCTGGGCACGGGCCAGATCGTCCTCGGCGCTGCGGATGCGGCTGTCCAGCGCGTCGGCGCAGCCGGTGGCGATGCGGCGTTCCACCGTCTGCACGTTCACTTCGCCAATGCGCACGCCGCTGGCGCTGCGTACTTGCAGGCTGCGGGCATCCAGTTGTGCGGGCAGGCAGGCAAACACGGCCTGGGTGCTGCCTGCGGGCACTTGCAGCACCCGCTCCACCGTCGCGCTGCCGGGGTACAGCGTGACGGCGGCGATGGTGGAGGTGGCGCTGGCGGCGCTTTGCGCCCCGGTAGCGGGCGCGATGACCGCCAGAGCGGCCAGCGCCAGAGCGGAATAAAGAAAAGGGGACGATGGCATGGCGAGCAGCCCTTTATGTGCGAGGTTGGCTGCCGGACGTCGGCATGAAGTCAGCCGGAGGGCGGACAGCGGCAGCATGGTGGGGATGCTAACGGTTACTGCTGCGCCGCTGCCGTATCTATTTGTCGCTGCCGGGGCGCAACTTCAGCATTCGCTGAAGTTCGGACGGCGTTTTTTGCGAAAACACCTCCTGCTGCGAAGCGACACCCCTGCGGGGCAGAACTTCAGCATTCACTGAAGTTAGGGCGGCGTTTTTCCATAAACGCGGAAAACGCTTCCTTGGCTGCCGGGCCGCGCAGGAGCTGGCCGAAGGTCTGGCCTTCCTGGCTGATGCGTTCCAGCAGGGCGGGCTGCTGGCCCTGCTTCATCAGGCGCTTGGTGGCGACCAGGGATGCCAGGGGCTTGGCAGCCAGCTTGCGTGCCTGCGCCTGGGCGTAGGCGTTGCATTCGGTGGGCGGCAGCACGCGATTGACCAGGCCGACTTCCAGCGCGGCTTCGGCCATGAAAGGCTCGCCCAGCAGCAGGGCTTCAGCGGCGCGGTGGTAGCCCAGCATTTGCGGCAGCAGCAGGCTGGAGGCCGCCTCGGGGCACAGGCCCAGGTTCACGAAGGGCAGGGAGAAGGCAGCGTTGTCGCCCGCATAGACCAAATCGCAGTGCAGCAGCAGCGTGGTGCCAATGCCCACGGCCGGGCCGCAAACGGCGGCCAGCATGGGTTTGCTAAAGCCCACCAGGGCACGCAGGAATTGGAAGACCGCCGCCTCTTCGTTCGCTGGTGGGTTGTTTAAAAAATCACCAATATCGTTGCCCGCGCTAAAGACGGTGACATCGCCCTGAAACACCAGCACGCGCGTGGCCGCGTCGGCATCGGCGGCGGTCAGCGCCTGGGTCAGCTGGGCGTACATGGCCTCGGTGAAAGAGTTTTTCTTCTCGACACGGTTGAAGGTGATGGTGGTGACACCGGCTTCGGTGTGGATGAGGAGGTCTTGGTGCATGGCGCTTTATTCCTTGTAGTAAACGATTTGGTGGCTGGTGGC